>JALCZJ010000022.1 GCA_022690815.1 Ferrimicrobium sp. | reverse complement strand
GCTTGTTGTGGATGCTTACCCGCCCCAGGTGCCGGCCCCTAGGACCCCACCAATGCCATGCAGTTTTGGTGTCCGCCACCGTGCAATTATTTGTCCGCCACTGTGCAGTTTTAGATGTCCGCTAACAGAAGACTTGTTCCGCCTGCGGACGAGTAGCCGCGTCTATGCCGTTGAGCGTCCGTGAGTGGACCTGCGACGGTTGTGGTGCCTCCCATGACCGAGACACCAACGCGGCGAGTTCCGCCGGAAGTAACGACTGTGGAGAAGAAAGCTCTGGCCAAACACCAAGCCTAGGTTTGCCGTCTGGTGAAACTGGCTTCGACGAAGCAGTAAGTGAACTGCAAACCTACGTGAGTGGATTTGTGTGAGGTTCATAGAACGGTAGGATTGGGGCATGCAGACAAAAGACAAGTGGTTGCTGCGACTCAGTGCAGCGTGGAGTATCTACGTGTGGTCAGTGCTCATCAAGAACATGATCAAGGATCGGGAGCATTCAGTTCGCTTTCGACTCGTCCATATTGGCCTTGGTACAATATCGACGAGCTTTGCGGTGCTGACCTGGAAGATTGCTGCCAAGCCACGATTGAGTACCAATAGCGATTGATCAGCTGGTTCTTGGCAGAGCGACCTTAGTGATTTGTCGTCGTCTCTGTCACCCTAATCCATCGGCCACGGGTGAGCATCAGTAGATCGTCGGGCCGGAGTTGCAGCACGTGCGACGGTGTTCCTGCGCTTAACCAAATCCAATCAAACTTGGCTAGGGTGATATCAAGCAGACAGGGTACGTCGTCTGTGACCGCGAGCGGAGTCACGCCGCCCACCGCAAGCCCGAGGTGTCCGAGCACATAGTCGGCGCCGACCGAATGGACCGTGGTCCCGACGGTGGTGGCGATCAGTTGCTTGTCGATGCGGTGGTTACCAGCCGCCACCACGATCAACGGCGTACCGCCCAGGTCAAAGACAATGCTCTTGGCGATCTGTGCGACGTCGCACCCGACGGCTTGAGCAGCGTCTCTGGCGGTGTGGGTTCCGGCTTCAAAGGCCACGATAGTGTCGGCGATACCGCGAGCCGCCAGGCGCTGGCGAACGACCTGTAAGGGATCGTGCGTGGTGGCCATTTGATGGTGGTCAGTCCTGCTCGGCGATCGATGCAGGGATCGAGAGGGACTCGGCCCCGAGATCCCCGATGAGGAGCACCTCCACCGTCTCACCAGGCTGGTGATGGGCTCCGTCTGGTATGAGGATGAGTCCGTTGGCCTGGGCCATGCCGGTGAGGATGTGTGAACCTTGGTGGCCTTGGGGCGTGACGGTTAAGTCGCCAGCGCTATCGGTCTCGATGCTGCCCCGCAGCAGATGGAGCTTGCCATCTCGCTGGTGGTGCAGATCAACCGTCGTTCGGGCCCGAAGGGTGGGGCGAAAGATCGTGGTTGCACCGAGCATTTTAAGAATTGATGGACGCACAAAGAGTTCGAAGCTCACCAGGGCTGAGACCGGGTTGCCAGGCAAGCCAAAGACAGGCACACCGTCGATCAGACCAAACGCGTATGGCTTTGCGGGCTTGATGGCCACCTGAAACCAGGTGAACTGATTGTCTGAGAGTTCGTCAAGTACCGCCTTGGTGAAGTCGAAGTCGCCGACGCTGACCCCGCCCGAGGTGACCAGTGCGTCGCAGGTGGCAACGGCGTTGGTGAAGGAGGTTCTCAACTGCACGGGATCGTCTCCGATGTTGCCGAGATCGAGGGCAACCGCACCAGCAGAGCGAATCGAATCGAGCAACGAGGGTCGATTGGAGTCGCGAATCTTCCCGGGAGGCAGCTCGGGGGCATCGCTGAGTTCGTCGCCGGTGGAGATCACACCGATGATCGGTCGTCGAAAGGCGTTGACCTGCTTGGTCCCAAGCGACGCGAGCACGCCACGCACAGCAGGAGTTATCTTTGTCCCGGTGTCGAAGACGTGTTGGCCGACGTCGATATCGCTACCTTGGCGTCGGATATTGGCGCCAATGGATGGCGCCACGTGAATGGTGACCGTCTCTCCGTCGGTGCTCGTGTCTTCGACCATCACGATGGCCTCGGTCCCAGGGGGAATCGGTGCCCCGGTCATGATCCGGATCGCTTCGCCGGGTGCAACGGGTTGGTCACGAGGGTCGTCGCCGGCGGCGATGGTTGCGGTGACCTTGAGCACTGGAGATGTGGTAGCGCCAAAAGACTCGAGACAGACTGCGAAGCCATCGACCGCGGTGTTGTCAAACGGGGGGACTGGCTGATGAACGAGGACTGGCTCTGAAAGATACAAACCGCTTGCGTCGTCGATGTCGACAGGTGTAACCGGTAGGCGTTGGACGTGATCGAGGGTGTGTTCGATGACCTCGTGGAGTGGCCTCATGAAGTCTCGAACTCCCTCGCCATGATGTTTCGCAACTCGGCTGCGAATGCCGGCCCGATATCGTCGCGCTGTAAGGCCATCTCGACGACCGCCCGAAGGTAATCGAGTTTGTCGCCGACGTCGTAGCGGCCCTGTTGGAAAACCACGCCAAAAACTGGTTGGGACTGGCTGAGGAGTTCGATCGCATCTGTGAGCTGAAACTCGCCGTTCTTTCCGGATGGCGTAGCCTCGATGGCGTCGAAGATCTGAGGAGTAAACAGATATCGGCCGGTGATTGCCAGGTTCGACGGTGCATCCCTTGGATCTGGCTTTTCGACGACAGAGACCACCCGCAGTCTGGAGTTGGACTCTTCGACGACTGCGGCGCAGCCGTACAGGTGGATCTGCTCACGGGGGACCTGCATGAGCGAGAGGACGCTAAAGCCGGTCTCGCGGTGTAGTTGGAGCATCTTGGCGAGGAGATCAGAGTCCTCTGTCATGATGTCGTCGGCGAGCATGGTGACGAATGGATCGTTGCCGACATGGGCCTTGGCCCCAAGGACGGCATGTCCTAGTCCGAGGGGACGACCCTGGCGAATGTAGTGAATGTTGCCAAGCTTTGCGATCCCACGGACGATATCAAGCTCCTTAGGGCGCCCGGTGTCCGATAGTAGCTGTTCGAGTTCGAAGGATTCGTCGAAATGATCTTCAATGGAGCGCTTGCCGCGCCCGGTGATGACGAGGAGGTTGGTCAACCCGTTGCGTATTGCCTCCTCAATCACGTACTGGATGGCGGGTTTGTCGACGATGGGCAGCATCTCTTTGGGCTGGGCCTTGGTTGCGGGCAGGAACCGGGTGCCGAGCCCTGCTGCTGGAATCACTACCTTCGTGATCTGTGACATGCACCACTCCTTTGTTTGCCAGCTCATTCTATCGGATGGAATGAGGACACACACGTGGCGTTTACACTGAAGTTAGCAGTCTAGCACTGAGAGTGCTAGATCATCGAAGCGTAGTTGAGGGCCGAACTGGAGGAGCAATGCCGACGTATGAGTATGCCTGCAAGCAGTGTGGTGAACATGTCGAGGTGGTGCAGTCATTTTATGACGATCCGCTGACGACATGTGAGCATTGTGGGGGCGAGCTTCGCAAGGTGTTTGGCAACATCGGGATCGTGTTCAAGGGCTCCGGTTTCTATAAGACCGACTCGAGGGGCTCTCAACCTAAGAGCGGCGCATCCGTGGCGTCGTCGTCCGACGCAAAGGACACCAGCGCCTCGACGACGGCCGGATCCGGCGAAGTTGGCACCACGACGCCGTCCGAGAAGCCGGCATCGAGCGCGACGCCCCCAAAGGATGCCCCAGCATCGACACCGTCAAGCTCGACCAAGGGTTCTGACTCGGCGGCGTAGTCACCGCTTCCATCGCACCATCCGGCTCGACCCGTTGGTTGTTTCGATACCACTGGCCAGGCGGTCATCCCCTCCAAGTTCTTGGCTTGTCGGTGCCCGCGACGTTCGTCATCGTTGGCGGTTTGGTTTTGTGTCGGTATTGTTGTTCGTGTATTGCATCGGTTGGGCCGTGCTCTCGTTGGAACTGGTAGTCGTGGCGTCGTAGCTCATCACGCCAATCGATCCTGGCGTGACGTTGGTCTTGGTCGGATCCCGGATGGGATCGGCAAAGCGATGGTGGTACCGACCCCTTATGAGCAGCGAGACCAGGTCTTGGGGCCCGGTTGGTTGTCGCGCAATCGTGGTAAAGCTAGACCCGATCGCTTCGCCTACGTGAGCGTCCGAGGATGCGACGACCGGTAGTCCGAAGTGGTTCGCGATAGCCTCGGCTCGATGGTCGACTTTGACGGATTTCGAGTTACCGACCTCGACGATATCGACCAACTGCTCCTGACAAAGGTCTGCGAGCCGTTCGACACCGATGCCATGTCGGACGGTGTCGGTGGGGTGCGGCACATAGACCAGTCCACCTTGAGTATGGATGCGGCGACAGGTCTCGCTCAAGCCGAGGCCTCGCGGGATCAATGAGGTGAGATAGAGGCCGATAACCTCACCCTGGCCAGAGTTGATCTCCTCCCCAGTGATCGTGTCCAGCCCATAGGTGGCTCGAAGCGCATTACCCGCCATGATGTCATGGTGATCGGTGAGCGCGACGAGATCGATGGTCTCAGCTCCTGCGGCGTACTCAGCAAAGCTGGTTTTGGCATCCCCGGAGCGATAGGTGTGTGTGTGAAGGTCAAGGCGGCAAGAACCCACTCCTGTCACCTTAGGGGAGCATGGCGCCGACTCGTGTGTTGCGGTGGCACGCGTCGTGGACGCGTGAAGCCCAAGAATCGACACCCAAGGTCTTTGTGTAGTCGTCGTTGCTCGGTAAGCTGTCTAAAGGAAAGGTTTTGTCTAAAAAACGGCTTTTGCGAGAGGTCCTACCCAACGAGGTCCGGTTCAGTGCACGAGTTCCGATTCCCTAAGATTGGCTTCTCGGCTTGATCGCCCAGCCTATTGGCCCAGCTTATTGGCAAAGTCTCACAAACCGGGAAGAGGGAAGAGACCTTAGGTGGTTGTATCTGTCAGAGAGCCCGTTGAAAGGAAGTTGGTGTGCTGGAGGAGAACAATTCGTTGGCTCACATACTGGTCGATGTGGCCGCACCTCGTTCCATCGTCGAGATATCTCGGAGGGTCGAATCTGAGCTCCTCAAGTTCCTCACAACCGAATACACCCGTTGGAGTTTGATCGACCCAGAATTTTCGATGCCGATCGAGGCATTACGTCGGTTTGTCACCGCGGGCGGCAAGCGTCTCCGTCCTGCATTCTGTTACTGGACGGCCGTTGGCATGGGAGTCGATCCAGACGACCCCACGCTCATGCATACCTTGATTGGGTTGGAGCTGTTGCATACCTTTGCGCTGATCCACGATGACCTCATGGATCGTTCAGCCTTGCGACGTGGAGAGCCATCGGTGCATGCAGCGTTTGCAGCCCAACATCATCAAGAACAGTTGCGTGGATCGTCGGTTCAATACGGGGATTCCATGGCTATTTTGGTTGGCGATCTCGCGTTCGCCTATGCCGATCAGATGTTTATTGACGCGAACCGTCGAGCCAGACAACTCTACGCCGAGCTCAAGCTCGAGGTGAACCTCGGTCAGTCGCTGGATGTGTCCGGTAGCTTTGCTGCCCATACCTCGTTGATCAAGGCTGAGAGGATCGCGCTTTATAAGTCGGGTAAATACACCGTTGAGCGTCCGATGCATATCGGTGCTGCGATGGCGGAGCATTACTTTGCTGCCTCGGATGCCATCACCGACTTTGCAGTCCCATTGGGGATGGCATTCCAGCTGCGTGATGACGTCTTGGGAGTTTTTGGCCAGACCGAACGCACCAAGAAGCCAGTCGGCGATGACTTGCGAGAAGGGAAGCAGACCCTGCTGATAGGGTTGGCATGCCAGAAGTGGTCTTCGGCAGAGCGTGAACTCTTCGAGGGGCTGTTTGGGCGTGAGGATCTCACCATGCACGAGATCACAGCTCTGCAACGGTTGATTGAGGAGTCGGGAGCGCTCCAGGCGATGGAGGATCGAATCGACCAACTGTTCCTCCGTTCCATGGAGGCCTTAGATGGACTAAACCTGATCCCCGAGGCGCGCGCCGCCCTTGGAGAGATGGCTGGGTTTGTCGTCGATAGGTTGCATTGATGCCATCACCGACGGTGGTCATTGGCGCTGGATTCTCTGGATTGACAGCGGCGGTTGAGCTAGCTCGCCAGGGGCATCGGGTGACGGTGATCGATCGCAACCTCTACCCTGGTGGGCGGTCCGGTCGCTTCGATCGTGAAGGTTTTTTCATTGACACTGGACCGACCGTGTTCACGATGCCTGAGTTGTTCCAAGATATCTTTCGTCGAGCTGGTGCTGATCCGGATGACTATGTCCAGTTTCGTCAGCTTGAGCCTGGCTACCTCGCCTCCTTTGCCGATGCCTCGACGGTAGACGGTGGTGGTCGGATTGCGACCTATAGCAACCCAGATCAGATGTACGCAGAGATCGAAGCCAAGATCTCGCGAGACCAAGCCGAGGCTTACCTGCGATTTCGCCGTTACCTGCAAGAACTCTTCGCTGTGGAGTTCCCCTCGTTTATCGACATCCAGCTCAATAGCGTTGCAGCGCTGCTCAAGAACCCCACAGCGATGTGGCGGTTGATGAGGCTGCGTGGGTTCCAGCGTCTTCCAGCGGTGGTTGGTCACCACTTTCGTGACGAACGTCTGCAGCGGCTGTTCAGCTTTCAGGCGCTGTACGCGGGGCTTTCGCCGTTGAAGGCGTTGGGCATCTTTGCCATCATCGGCTACATGGACGTTGTCCATGGGGTCGT
This sequence comes from Ferrimicrobium sp., assembly GCA_022690815.1. Classification (NCBI taxonomy): domain Bacteria; kingdom Bacillati; phylum Actinomycetota; class Acidimicrobiia; order Acidimicrobiales; family Acidimicrobiaceae; genus Ferrimicrobium; species Ferrimicrobium sp. The sequence goes on along the minus strand of JALCZJ010000022.1, from coordinate 39,306 downwards.
TCAGCCGGTTGGTGGTATGCGAGCAGCGGCGGACGGGTTGGCAAAGCTGGCGAGTGATCTAGGCGTCGAGTTCCGATATGGCACGCAGGTAGAGGCCTTTGTCATGCATGAGCACCGCGTGACACGTGTGATCACCGACGGCGGCTCTATCGACTGTGAGGCCGTTATCGCCTCCATGGATCCTGGCCAACTCGCGCTCTTGCTTGGGCGGCCCTTCACGCGTCTCGGGGGTCGTCACTGGACGATGTCACCGTCCTGTTATTTGTCGTTGCGCGGCGTCCAAGGTGAGATACCAACAGCTCTTGCACACCACAACATCTTCTTCGGCACGGAGTGGGCGGGGGCCTTTCGCGATCTCGTCGACCAGGGGCGTCTCATGCGTGATCCATCGACGTTGGTTTCAATCCCCACGCGGTCGGACCCGCAACTTGCACCGCCGGGATCTCACATCGTGTATGCGCTCGAGCCAACGCCCAATCTTGATGGTCGATTCGATTGGGAGCGGCTCGGCGGTGCCTTTGTCGAGCGCTTCGATCGCAGACTCGAACGATACGGGGTGACGCCGGAGTTGGCGACACCGGTGCGCCTCGATTTGGACCCACGCGACTGGGCGGGAATGGGCATGGATGCCGGCACACCGTTTTCGATCGCACATACGTTCTTTCAGAGCGGTCCGTTCCGTCCCTCGCTCGCAGATCCGGTGATCCCAAACCTGGTACGAACCGGCTCTGGAACCCAACCAGGCGTGGGGTTGCCGTTGGTGATGGTGTCGGGAAGGCTGTCAGCTCTCGAGATTGCCAAGGGGTTGTCATGAGCGACCAACTCGATAGCGAACTGGTTGCACCCTCGCGGGAACTGAACCGACGCCACGGCAAGACCTACTACCTTGCCTCTGCACTCCTTTCCAAAGATCGACGCCCATATGTCTTTGCCCTCTATGGGTTCTGTCGTTACGTGGACGACATCGTCGATGTCGACCAAAGTGATGCCACCGAGCGTCTCTCTAGAGTCGATGCCTTCAGGGAACGATTTCTCGCCGAGGTGGAGAGCAATCACTCTGATGATCCAATTCTGGCGGCAACGATTGCCACCATCCATCACTTTGCTATGCCGATCGAATACTTTGAGCGGTTTCTCGCCGCGATGCGCCAGGACTTTCTCGTAGAGCGTTATCGAAGTATCGACGACTTGCTTGGTTATATGGATGGCTCGGCTGCCGTCATCGGCGAGATGATGTTACCGATTTTGGGTGCCACTGATCCGGGGGCGCGCGCACCGGCTCGTGCGCTCGGCAATGCTTTTCAGCTGACGAATTTCTTACGAGACATAGATGAGGATCTCGATCGCGGCCGAATCTATGTTCCGACCGAGGACATCGATCGCTTTGGTGCCTGGAATGCCTTCCAACAGCGCCGAGCCACCGATTCGTTTCGTGAGCTGATGGCCTATGAAATCGCTCGGAATCGTCGCTGGTATGGAGATTCCCTCCTTGGAGATGCCTATCTCCATGGGCGAGCACTGCGCTGTATCCGGGCGGCACGACGGGTCTACGCCGCGATTCTCGACGAGATTGAAGCTGTTGATTACGATGTCTTCGCTGGTCGAGCGACCGTTACCCGGTCGAGACGTATGCGACTTCTCCTTGGGGCGCTGCTCGCCCCGTGATGCGTGGCCATGGATCGTGGGACGAGTTGCCCACCGCCCGTCGGGGGCACGGTTGGGCTCTTTGGATCTGCGTCTAAGACGCGTGAAAGACGATCTCAGACGCTTCTCAGATTGAGCTACGCTCGCGGTGAATGTCTGTCGGTAGCGTAGAAGACATTATGGCTACAGCCTTGGCGATCAACGAGGCCCCTGTCGGCTCCAACGTCGAACGCCCTCGGCGGCTCCCTCGCTTGAGCGCCCTCAGGATCTTTGCGGCGGTGGGAGTCGTCCTCTGTCACGTGGGCTATTACTTTACCAGCACCCGAGTGTTGCGCAAGGCCGAGGTTTATGGCTATGGGGGTGTCGAGTTCTTTTTCTTGCTGTCTGGCTTCGTGCTTACCTGGGCTTGGCTTCATCGTCCAATCGCTGTTCGTCAGTTTTGGTGGCGAAGAATCGCAAAACTCTATCCGATCACCTTGGCCCTCATGATCTTTGCGTACCTAGCACTTTCCCGATATGAGCGCATTCCAGGGGCCAGGGGCAAGGTGCTCGAGCTGACCCTGTTTCAAGCATGGTGGCCAAAGGAGCGGGTGTACTTTGGTGGTAACGGGGTGAGCTGGTCGCTTTCGTGTGAGATCTTCTTTTATCTCGCCTTCCCGTTCGTGTTGGCGGGCATCGAGCGATTGCGAGCACGAGGGTATTGGACGTTGGTGGCCATCACGCTAGGGATCTTGGTTGTTGCTCCGCTGACGGCTACAGTAACCGGTGTCGCTGAGCCGGTGCGCTATTGGTTATTCTTCGTCTTTCCACCGTACCAGTTTGGCTTCTTCCTCCTTGGAATGCTGTTGGCCCGTGCTATGCGGGAAGGAGTACGCCTCCCAAAGCCCTCGCTGATCTTCGGCCTGGCGTTGGCGTGGTTGGGGGTGCTCGTCGCCGTGGGTGCTGACTACTCGTTGAACCATGGACACGGGCTTTCTCGACCGATGGTACTGCTCGTTGCGCTGCCCGCCTTTGTAGCACTGCTCGGGGCTGCCGTCAGCAAGGATCTTGACCGCAAGCGATCGTTCATGACCAGCCGAGTCCTCACCTATCTCGGTATCGTCTCGTTTGAACTCTATCTCGTCCACAAGCCGCTCTTCCTGCTGGCGCTACCCTCTGGGGTCTGGAACAACAGTGGAGGACTGAGTGGAGCCGTGATGCTGATCGGGTTTCTAGGGATCGCGACGGTGGTGGCAATCGGCGTCCATCACGTTTGTCAGGTCCCAATCGAGCGTGTCTTGACAGGGAAAGCTCACCCCCTACAATGGGCTCGGAGTGCGGCGACGAGGCTCAGAGTTTTCGCTTGTGGTCTCCTCATCTGGTTGGCGTGTCGCGACGTGGATTGGTCCGAGGTCGATCACGAGCAGGTTGTGTCTTCGATAGCTTGTCATCCCTGTGATGAGAACGTGTGCGACAAGCTTGAGCTTTGACCGACGCCGAGCTCGGATGGGTGACCCATTTGGCTATGTCGATCTCGGCTGTTGGGCCCGCACAGGTTTGTATCGTTCGATGAGGTGGTGTGGTTGTGGATGCTAGACAGGGAGCACCGTGGCACGACGCTGAGGTGGCGCTCGCAACCAAGCATGGCAAAGAGGCCCAGATTGCTCCAGCGCTCGCGACCGTGGGTCTCGTCACGAGGGTGGTAGCCCTTGACACCGATCAGTTTGGCACCTTCGCTGGCGAGATCGAGCGTCCGGCCCCGGCGTCCGAGGTCGTTCTGTTAAAGGCGCGTGCGGGGCTGGAGGCTTTGGGACTCCCTCGGGGTGTGGCTTCTGAGGGGACACTTGGACCCTACCCCGAGCTTCCCTTGTTGACCTATGACCAAGAGCTTGTGGGGTATGTCGATCTCGAGTTTGGCTTCACCCTGATCGAAGAGGTGCTCAGTTTTGAGACGATGGCGGCATCGGTGCGCGCGCGACCAGGTGACGATCTCGGTGCGTTCTTGGCCTCCATCGATTTTGGTCCGCAGGGCGTGATCGTCAAACGAGGTGATCAGGTGCTGGATCCCATCGCCAAGGGTGTGGTGAACTACGATCAGCTCGTGGCCGCGCTCGAGTGCATCGGGACGAGTTCGACCGATGGCTGTGTGATCATCGAGACCGATCAACGTGCGCACCTGTGTCCCACGCGCTCACTGGTGATCAAAGACGCGGCGAATCGGCTCGCAGATCGGTTGGCACGTCGTTGTCCTGCGTGCTCGTGTCCAGGCTTTGGTGTCGTCGAACACGAGGCTGGCCTCGCGTGCTCAGCGTGTGGCTCAGAGACCAGTCTCGATCGCGCGGTCATCGAGGGATGTCCACGCTGCGGGGAGCGCGTGCGCATTCCGCTCATCAGTCAGGCCGACCCATCGATGTGTCCAATGTGCAACCCATGACACGAAACAACCTCATCGACGTCAACGCAATCTTGGCGCTGGCTCCGTGTTCAGTTCAATGCCGGAGGCTGTTTGATCGCTTAGCCAAAGTGAGCGGCTGATCGTGGATCAGCGGGTCACTGTCAATTAGCAGGCCGCCTGCCCCCACGAAACCGCTGTGGCTGAAAGGACGTCGTTACTAACGCATCAACGGCCACGAACTGGTCGCCCGAGGTGAGGGGCTAAACCGTGCTTCTAAGGCTCTGAGCACCAGGCGTCGAGGAAGAGCGGTTCGACGAACCAGACATGTGAAGCTACGACCGGGCGGGATTCCAGCTCTGGACGACCTCGAGCTCCATCATTGGGCGCAGCCGCGCAGGGATGATGGGTGCCAACATGCCATACGGCTCTTCGTTGTAGAGGTGATGTAGCGCATGAGCATGCTTAAGGTACTCGAGATAGCGAACCTTTGGGATCGCCCCGAGCCGCTGGTGAATGTAGAAGTCGTGGACAAAGCTATAGGCGGCGCCGTAGAGCGTAATGCCGATGGCGATCGGCAACAGGGCGGGGTGCGAGGTGGCGAGCCAGAAGAGGACAATGGTGGGCACCGCGAAGCCGATGGGGAAGAGGTCATTGGCCTCGAACGTCGTCTCCCTCGGGCGGTGATGGGAGGCGTGTAAAAACCAGGCCACACCGTGCATAATTGCCCGGTGCGCCAGATAGGCCACTGGCTCCATGAGGATGAAGGTAGCGATGAGAATCGCGACAAAGACCATAAGACTCTCCTTGTTCTCTTGGTAAGTCTAACAGAACGGCTGCTGTTATTATTCTCCGGCTCCTCATCCAAGGACTGCCGGGACTGTCAGATGATGCTTGAGAAGACGTCATTTGGTAACCGACTCCTGGTGTGATGCCAGGGTAACAACACTCAACGACTGGAGCGTCGTAATCGCAAGTCAATGGCGGCGAATCATGGTAGCTTGAGTCATGGTGGTAGTGGTGCCCCTGCGTTGAAGGTTGGGACAAAGTACGAGTGGATTATCCCACAGCTCTCGGTGCGAGCCTAGCGAAGGCAAGGTGCACTGTGATCGTGATCGGTTCCAGCGATCAGAGGCTGATCAGCATGATTCGTCAGCGCTGTTGGGTGGGCGACTTCTCTTTGGGAGCGTTGTCGCCGTTGGGCGCAAAGCGTAGCCAGAGGGTGATGGTCAAGAGTGTCAGGGCAAAGCCGTAGGCAAAATCTTCGATCGGTATCGACCAGGGAAATCTGATCCCTGAGAACTGATGGGCGTTGTAGATGACGATCGGACTCGAAAGCTTGGTCAACCAGCCATCGACAGGGATTTGGAAGATCGCCACGATAATCCACGCAATCCAAAAGTTAAGCGTGCGCAATGCGCGGGACTTGGTGACGAAGCGGTCGATGATGATTGTTGCCAGGACTGCACCGATGGCCTCAATGGTGTAGAGTCCCACGCTAACTTCTTTGCCTAAGCCGCGCGAACAACGCGCGGCGATGCCGGACGGTTTCGAACGTGAGCAGAGCACAGATCGGTATCACGATGAAGAAGGCGACCTCTTCAATCGGTAGCGTGCCAGCTAGCTTGACCCCTGTTGTGTAGTGCCTGGAGTATGTCCACAGCCCTTGCTTGATCGAGAGAGCGTCAAAGGCGGAGAATAACACGGCGACGATCCCCACGGTCATGAGAAGCCGTTTCGGTTGTCGCCAGACGCGTGCGCCGAGCAGCTCGAGCGGGAGGGTGGCAATGAGGCAAAGAGCCATCAGGATCAGGTATTGAAAGTGAGCCATTCGCACTCCAGCTTAATGGCGTCCGTGTTGGTTGCCCTAAACGCTGGTGGCCGAGCTGTGCTTTCACGGCTACCGACGCCAAGCCTTTGTCATGGGCCACGAGGCGTCACCTGCGGAGCCGTAAGGGCGAGACGAGATCGAGTGCCGTGTGCAATGCACCAATTAGGGTGCGATGGTCAAGTCGATGGAATCCTGAAGGCGTTTCGCTGGTTGTTGCTACTCAATGGGTACCCAGGTAGTATTTCAGTGGAGTCCTTTGCAGCGTCGCAGGATAGTTGGAGTCGGTTAGGCGTATGGAATTAGAGAACATCAGTGGTCCTGGCGACCTCGCTGACCTTAGCACCGTGGAGCTCGAGGATCTAGCCGGTCAGATTCGCGAAAGAATCGTTGGCACCGTGTCGAAGAACGGCGGTCATCTCGGATCGAACCTTGGGTTGGTGGAGATCACGCTGGCCCTTCATCGAAGTTTTGATTCACCCCGGGACGTGATTCTCTTTGACACCGGGCACCAGACCTACCCCCACAAGCTGCTCACCGGCCGGAACAAAGATTTTGATACCCTTCGACGTCGCGGCGGTATATCCGGATACCCAAACCGATCCGAGTCTGAACACGACTGGATTGAGAATTCGCATGCATCGACGGCGCTGAGCTACGCCTATGGTATGGCGGCTGCTTTCCAGGTCGAAGCCGATGACCCTTCGGCGCTGCCGCTTCGCAGGGTAGTGGCGGTTGTTGGGGACGGAGCGTTGACGGGGGGTATGGCCTATGAAGCTCTCAACAATATCGGGCACCGCCGACTGCCGATCATCATTATCTGGAACGATAACGGTCGCTCATACGCGCCGACCATCTCGCGCCTTTCGTCGTCGCTTACCAAGCTTCGACTGAACCCCTCCTACATTCAGGCAAGGAATCGTATTAAGCAGGTCATCACCGAGCTGCCAAAGGTGGGCAATCGCGCGGTGAGTTCTCTTGCGAACATGACCTCCGCCTTACGCGAGGCTATTGAACCACGGGTCTTCTTTGAAGCCCTTGGAGTGCGCTACACCGGACCGATTGACGGACATGATATTGCGGAACTCGAGTATGCGCTCGCTGGGGCACGGGAGTGGAATGGCCCAATCGTCGTCCATGTGCTCACGCAGAAGGGCAAGGGCTATCCACCGGCTGAGGACGACGAGCTGCAGTGTCTGCACGATCTCAAGGTACCCCAGGTGTTCTCAGATGTTGAGGGTGGCCCGCCAGTCTCCTATACCGAGACCTTCTCCAATGAACTGGTGCGCATCGGCCGGGAGAACCCGTCGGTGGTCGTGCTGACGGCTGCTATGGGTGGGCCAACTGGCCTGTTGCCATTCGCAGAGATGTTCCCAGGGCGCTATTTTGATGTTGGCATCGCCGAACAACATGCCGTGACCGCGGCAGCTGGGATGGCCATGGCTGGTCTACATCCTGTGGTTGCCATCTACTCCACCTTTATGTCGCGAGCGTTCGACCAGATCAATCTCGATGTTGGGCTCCACGGCCTTCCAGTGACGTTCGTGATGGACCGGGCTGGTGTGACCGGCGATGATGGTCCGAGTCATCATGGGATTCTTGACTTAGTGCAGATGTTGTCGGTAGCGGATATGACGGTATTCGCGCCATCCTCGGTCGAGGAGCTGCGTGTTCAGCTCAACACAGCTATCGCGATCGAGGGCCCGTCGTCGCTTCGTTTTTCCAAGACCCTCGCCCCTCGAACCGTTCGTGGGGGTGTGGGGGTTGGTATGGAGGCCCGGGTAGTTCGTGAGGGCACGGGCACGATGGTAGTGGTTGGCATCGGGAAGATGTTGGTGCCGGCGTTGCTTGCGGCTGATCTTCTTGAGTCCGATGGACGTGATGTCACGGTCATCGATCCACGGGTGATTCGACCTTGTCCTCCGGCCATGATCGAACGGTTGGCCAGCGCTGATCGGGTTGTGACCGTAGAGGATGGGCTGGTGCAGGGCGGTGCTGGAGCTTTTATCGCCCAGGCAGTGCATGCGGTGAATCCGCGAGTCATGTTTGCCAATCTTGGCATCCCTGCGCAATATCTGCCGCACGGGAACGTCGATGCGCTTTTGACCGAGTTGGGGCTAGACGGGCTTGGAATCGCTCGGGCTATTCGAGCCTTCCTTGCTCAAACCGAGGATGAGGTTCACCAAGCCGGTCGCTCGTAGTTCGCCGCCGTCCAGAGCCAGAGCCAGGCGCAAGAGTGTCTACGTCATTTCTGGCTTTGGTGCGTGCCTTGACTTCGGGTTGACCATCCAGCCTGATGGTGTCGTGGCTGAGCGTCCCCTCGGCGAGCCATAATCGTGCGGTGTTGGTGGTCAAGAGCATGGGCATGCGCCCATGAACCTCAGCGACGTCGTCGTTGGCATCCTGTGTGAGGATGACGAACGATCGGCTCACAACGTCGAGGAGTCCGGCTGCCAGGAGAGATGACTCAGTTGCAGCTTCGCGGAAGATGAACGAGCCGGTTGGCCCCGATTCGTAGAATGCATTCATCGGAATCAATATGCGGCCCCGATCGAGTAGTCGGCGAAAGGTTGGGCGTTCGCTGATCGTCTCCGATCGGGCATTGATCAGCAGTCGCTGCTGTGGCCGATACAACCCAAAAGTGGCCCCCATGATTAGCGCCGATGTGACGATCAGGGCCTCGTCGGTCGGGCGAATAGTTCCCCCAGGAGATGGGGGTGGAGCCAGCGTGATGCCGAGTTGGGCCCCGAGCAGTTGGCACTCCCTTGGACCGAGCGCCTGTTCGAATCGTGCACACATAGCTCTGCTTCCCTCGCCTTCATCGTGGAGTGTGCATCTGCGACCGAGGCAGGCGTGCACCTTGGGTCTAGCATACCGACTGTGCCCAAACGTCGCAGTGTGCGACGATGTGTGCGCCATGTGACAGCATCGCTCATGCAGCGCTGTAGATCACTTGCCTTGGTGGTGTTGGCGATGGAAATTGTCTTCCGAAACTTTCTTACGCCGCCCTTGTATAAATGTCCCTCTTGGATATCGTGACTCTCTGCTCGCTCGATGAGGCATGGGTTGCGAGTACGCAGGGACGAGTTGTTCGCTCATTGGCATCCGTCGGCGCAGGTCCTGAACTCGTTGCTGGCCGGGCGGTCACTGAGCACCTCGAGATCCGTAGACTGGCCGTACTATGAGTGTCTTTGAAGATCTCACGGTTTGGGTTCAGCATTTCGTCTGGCAACGCCGGGTGGAGTCCTGGGAGCACGAGGCATCACCCAACCTTGCCAAGGTAATCGCTGCGGTGATTGAGGAGGCGTCTCCTCACCCATCGATGCTTGCACTCGATTTGGGCTGTGGCTCTGGTCAGGTCGGCTTGGGGCTTGCGCCCTTGGTAGCCTCGCTGACCGGTGTCGATATCTCCGAGCGGATGGTAGAGCGCTTGCTTGCCAGGGCACGAGAGGAGGGTGTGGTCAATCTTGTGGGGCGTGTTGCCCCCTTGGAACACCTTGATCTCGAGCCCGGATCGGTTGATCTGATCGTCTCCAACTACGTCTTCCATCATCTCAATGACGACGCCAAGGTAAGGGTAGTGGAGCTCTGCTATAGCTGGCTGCGACCTGGTGGCCGTCTCGTCATTGGCGACATGATGTTTGGCCGTGGTGGTACAGCCCAAGACAGGCAGGTGATTGCGGACAAGGTCAAACTGCTTGCGGCCAAAGGGATTGGCGGCTATTGGCGCATCGCGAAGAATGGTGTGCGGTATCTGCTGCGTATTCAGGAGAAGCCGATATCGAAGGAGCGCTGGGTTGAGGTGTTGAGGGCCGCTGGGTTTGCTGATGTGCAGGTGCGCACCGTGGTGGCCGAGGCAGGGGTTGTGGTTGGTGCCAAACCGTTGACCGCAGGGGAGACAAAGCATCGCGACTAGTGTGTCTCACAGAATGCTTGCATAACGTGACGACAGGCCCTTCCAGCGCAGGAGCTTTGGATAGGCGCTTTGGAGAGGAGGTATTGGTGCGATCTGAACCCCCAAGTACCGGCCCTCAGTTGTTTGTGGATCCCAAGTAAGCGGACCACCTCCAATTCGTCTCCAAAGTCGCGTCCCCCCCTGCTAAAAGGAGGTCTGTGTTGTGCAAAACCTTGACCCAAGCGTCGAAAGCCAAGAGTCAACTATCCGCGGTGGCCTTGGCAAAATCACCTTCGATGAGCTTCGCTCCTCGCCCTCGCTGAAGCGGAAGCTTCTCGCTCTTCTCGCCGTCATCGGTCCCGGCATCATCGTGATGGTGGGGGACAACGATGCCGGCGGCATCACGACCTACGCCCAGGCGGGCCAGGCATATGGCTACACGTTGCTGTGGCTCATGCCGGTTTTGGTTATTGTGCTAGCCGTATCCCAGGAGATGGTAGTGCGCCTGGGTGCCGTCACTGGGGTAGGCCACGGACGCCTGCTAAAGGAACGCTTCGGTCGTTTCTGGGCGGTGTTTTCGGTCGTCGATCTGTTCGCTCTCAATTTATTGACCCTCATCACCGAGTTCATCGGCGTGCGTTATGCCCTCGGCTACTTTGGTGTTCCGCCGGCGATCGCCGTGACCGTGATGGGTCTGGTGCTCGTCGGTGCGGTCGCCAGCGGTCGGTTTGAGCGCTGGGAGCGTTTCATGCTCATCCTCGTCCTTGTCAGCCTTTTGGTGATCCCACTCGTGCTCTTGAGCCCCTGGCACGCTGGTAACGTGCTCCATGGGCTCTTGATCCCGGGTGTCAGAGGCGGCGTGACCTCGACCGCCACTATCTTCATCATTGGGATCGTTGGGACAACAATCGCCCCCTGGCAGCTTTTTTTCCAGCAATCCAACGTGGTAGATAAGCGTATTACTCCTCGATGGATCAAGTACGAGCGTGCCGACACCTTTGTTGGTTCCATCGTCACCAACGTTGCAGGTGCCTTGGTCATGATTGCAGCTGCTGCCGTGTTTGTTGGCTTCAAGGTGGGAGCTTTCCAAAATGCCGGACGGCTTGCCTCTGGATTTGCCAGCCACCTTGGCTCGATCGAAGGGGTTATCTTCGCGATCATCTTGCTTGAGGCGTCGTTGATCGGGGCAGCTACAGTGACCCTCTCGACCTCGTACGCGCTTGGCGATCTCTTCGGTGTTGACCAATCACTCAACACGCCGGTACGTGAGGCCAAAGGGTTCTATGCCTCGTATGTCGTTCTGGTCGCGATCTCGGCCGGTGTTGTGTTGATACCTTCGCTGCCGCTCAGTCTTGTCAACCTTGCCGTCCAGGTTCTGGCTGGTGTACTACTCCCAAGCGCGCTGTTGTTCCTCCTCCTGCTTTGCAATGACCACGAAATCATGGGCCCCTGGGTGAATCCACCCTGGCTCAATGTGCTTGCGACCTTCATCGTCTCACTGTTGTTGCAGCTGTCGCTCATTCTTACCGTAGTGACGGTCTTCCCAAGTGTTCCCGTCACTGGGCTCCTGGTGGGCACTTTTATCCCCGTCGTATTGGTGACGGTTGGCGTCGCGATCTATCAGTTCAAGGTGCGTGAAATCGTGGTGATCGACAAGGTCAAGCGCGTGAGTTGGTCGATGCCGGCATCAGCCCTACTCCATCGCCCCAAGCAGTCTCGTGGGCGCTCGGTGATCTTGGGGTTCGTCCGTATTTACCTCATCATTGCGGTGGTGCTGATGGTTGTCAGTTTTGTCCGATTGGGTTCGGGCTGATCGTCAACCGGAGACCGAGACGAGGGTTGTCCGCGAAGGACTCAACCATCCAGGGCGTTGTCATGCCTGGACTGTACGGTAGCGCGATCGTACACCTAAAAACATGGACACCCAAAAACATGGACAACTCAACATGGCGAAAAGATGCTCATGTCGCACAAGGGTTGAACGGACCCTTGTGGATACGCCGCTCGTCTGCGGATGATCGGGGGCAGATGGGCTGTCCGAGTATCGCTACTCAGACAATGCCTCTTGTCGTCTGCGCCAGCTTGGAGTGATGGTGCGTGGCAGAACATCATCGACTGTCACCGCGCCGAGCAGGACCCCGGCTTCGTCGATGACCGCTAACGCCGCAAGGTTGTAGTCAGCCATGATGACCGCGACCTCACTTAAGTCGGAGTCTGGTCGAACAATTGGGGGTTCGTTGATTGCATGGATCGCCAAGGTGTCGTCTGCATCAGCGCTGATCAGCTTAGAGATCGAGATCTGTCCAACCAGGTGCCCGTCGGGATCGGTGAGAAAGATGGACCACAGGTTATGTGGCAGTGATTCGCGAGTACGAAGACTGACACAGGCTTGGCCAATGGTGGACTCCGGGGAGAGCGCCACGATATCAGTGGTCATGAGACCACCAGCTGACTCGGGGTGATAGCTGAGAAGCCGATTGATGGACTCGCGTGCGGGGCTCGGAACGGCAGCCAAGACCGGCTCACGGCGCTCTTGGTCGAGGCTCAGGAGGAGGTCGACGGCATCGTCTGGCTCCATCTCGCTCAGGAGCTCACCGACCTCAGCGTCGGTTCGGTGACGAATTGCGTCGCGCTGTCGGGCCGGGACAAGCTCTTCAACCACGTCTGCCTCGAACTCGGGATCGGCCTGGAGTGCGCCCAGGATCTCCTCTCCCTCGACCTCAGAGGCCTCTTCGAGGAGATCGGCGAGTTGGGCCGGATGGAGCTTGCGGATGCTACGAAGTTCAAGACGTTTGCGTGCGCTCGGGACGTGACCGACGAGCGGTACAAGGTCAAGCCAGTCGACTTGTGAGTGGCCACTCGAGGTTCGCTTGGTCTTGAGCCATCGACTTCGATGCGCGGTCGCAACGTCGATGGATACGGCTTTCCAGTCCCTGCCATCCTGGTAAAAACCAACATCCTTGGCATTGACCAATCGTGGTCGGAGCTTGGATTTCGCCCAAATCAAGTGGTGATCGAGCAGATCTCGTTCGATCAGGATCTCTCCGGGACGACGCTCAAACGGGGCGAACTCGCCAAGGGCCTGGTCGGTTGCGATGGACTCATCGGAGAGGGCGCTCAGTTTGTCGCTGGAGACAAAAATTGAAGTGTCGTTGACCACGACCAGGAACCCAGTGAGGACGGGGTAGGCGGCCTCTTCGAGGCGGATGACCGCGTCCTCGATTTTGCCGAGTTCTGAGCCTTGGACGAACACAGGGTTGCGGACGAGCTCGGTAAACCATAGGAGTTGCTCCATTAGATGGATAAGTGTAGCACGTGCACGCGAAGTTAGTGAGGGTGCGCTGACATACCAGGCGGGCCCGCAAACGGTAAGCTAGGCGCTGTGACAGTAGTAAGCCAGACAGCCGCCGTGGCGAATGGGTGACAGCCTGAGGATCGCTGTCACGCTGTACCGCGGCAACCCGCATTCAGGCGGGCAAGGTGTGTACACCGCGTTCCTGACGCGAGAACTTGCTCGGTTGGGCCATCATGTCGAGGTATTCTCTGGCCCGCCCTATCCCGAGCTCGACCCTGCGGTCGTGTTGCGTAAGGTTGAGGGACTCAACTTGTTGCGCGAGCCCGATCCGTTCCGGATTCCTAAGCGCAGCGAGTACCACTCTTTGGACGATCTCTACGAGGTTGGCCTCATGAGCGTTGGTGCCTTTCCCGATCCGAAGGGCTTTGGCAGGCGGCTTGGTCGACACGTACGCGAGCTTCAAGAGGATTTCGATGTTATCCACGATAATCAGTCGCTCAACTGGACACTTACCAAGCTCGCTCAACAGGGAACCCCCGTATTGGCATCCATCCATCATCCGATCAGCGTCGATCGACGCCTGGCGCTGGAGGCGGCGCCGTCCTGGAAGGCGAAGCTGGGGCTCAGGCGCTTTTACAGTTTCATCCCGATGCAGGTCGTCGTCGCTCGCCAGCTTGATCGGATCGTCACGGTCTCGACCTCATCAGCAGGAGATCTTGCACGGGAGCTAGGTATCGATCGACGTAAAATCGCGATCATACCGATTGGCGTCGACACTGAACTCTACGCTCCACGTCCACAGATCCAACGCGAGCCGGGGCTCGTATGCACGACAGCGAGTGCAGACGTGCCGTTGAAGGGATTGCGGTATCTCATCGAAGCGATCAGTTTGTTGCCCAAGGCGCGGTTGATCATCATGGGCCCGCATCAGAACTCGGCCGAATTACCGCTCCTGCTGGAGCGTTTTGGTCTTAGCGATCGGGTGATGGTGACCGGTGCGCTTTCACGCGAGGAGATGGTCGCGATCTATGCGAGGGCGAGCGTGGCGGTCGTTCCGTCGTTGTACGAGGGGTTCTCGCTGCCGGCGGTGGAGGCGATGGCCTGTGCAGTCCCCTTGGTCGCCTCGCGCGGGGGAGCGCTGCCCGAGGTGGTTGGCGATGCAGCTTCGATGACGGCGCCAGGCTCGGCTCGTGGGTTGGCCGAGGCGATCGAAGCGGTGTTCGCTGCTGGTGACAGTGCATATGAGCGCGCCAACTACGCGAGAGAACGAGCGATCGCTCGCTTTTCCTGGCGACAGACGGCGGCCGAGACGGTCAAACAGTATCGAGAGCTGATTGAGCTGGGCCGATGATCAGTTTTCGTTGGAGCCGTGTCGGTGACGTCGATGGCCTGCGAGTCCTCGATCTCGGTGCCGGGGGTGGCAGGCACCTGCGGGCCCTCGCTGCCAAGGGTGCCTGGGTTGTTGCTGGTGATCTATCGCCTGAGGTGCATTCGGCATCGGGTGGTGTCGTGCGTCTCGACGCCCACTACCTGCCTTTTGCTGATCACAGTTTTGATCTGGTCGTGGTCTCAGAGGTGCTTGAGCATGTCGAAGACCCTTTATCGGTGTTGCGGGAGTGTGTACGAACCACGCGCCCCGGCGGTCTTGTCACCATCTCCGTACCTCGCTGGGGACCGGAGGCACTCAATTGGCTCCTCTCCCTTGAATATCACAGCGTGCCAGGTGGCCATATTCGCATCTTCCGGCGACGTGAGCTGGTTGATCTGGCCGAGCAGGCGGGCTTTACGGTCGAGGCAGCCCATCACAGCCACGCCCTCCACAGCCCGTATTGGTGGTTGAAGTCTTTTACCGGGGTCGAGGAGTCATCACGAGTTTGGTTGGTTCGATGGTACGAGCGGATGCTCGTTCGTGAGTTGATGGGCCGCTCAGGCTTGTTGACCCGCATCGAGGCCATCGGTAACCCCGTGCTTGGCAAGAGTATTGTGCTGTATTTGCGGGCGGGCGACGCGTGATCGAGCTAGAGTCAACGCTTGAGAGCATTTGTGCGCTCCAGGATCACCGAGGAATGATCCCTTGGGCTGTGGGCGCGCACGCGGATCCCTGGAACCACACCGAAGCGGTTATCGCGCTGGCGCTCGGCGGGCGCACTGCTGAGGCACTGCTCGGGCTCAACTGGCTGATGTCGGCGGTCAACCGTGATGGGTCGTATTGTCAATTCTTCACCACGTCGGCGGTGCTAGAGCCAAGGATTGACCTCAACAATTGCCTCTACCCTGCGGTTGGTTTGCTCGCCTACCTGGTGGAGTCTAAAGAGATGGGGACTGTACGGCGCTTTATGGAGCGCTTCGATGTGACCGTAGACTTCGTCTTGGGTCAGCAGTGCTCGGACGGCTCGTTCCCGTGGGCACTGGGACCGGATCGGCGTCCGATCGATGGTTCCTTGCTGGCGGGGTCATCGGCGATGGTGATCTCCCTTGAGGCGATCGAGGCATTGGATGCGTTGATGGGTCGAAATCGTCCCCAGGTGAAGGAGGCGGCCGAAGCGCTCACAAGCTTTATCAAAGATCCAGCCAGTCGATTTCTCGCCAAGGACGCGTGGGCAATGGATGGCTATTACCCAGTGTTAGCTGGCGTGCTCGACGAGAGATCGGCCCGTGCAAGGATGGATCGGTTCTTGGCGCGCCATTGGATCGTTGGGGAGGGCATTCAGGCGATTGCAGATAGTCAATGGGTGACGACCGCTGAGACCGCCGAGGCAGCGATGGCGCTGTTGCGACTCGGTGAGCACGGCATCGCCCGGCGATTGCTTGACGATATCGAAGCGCTGCGGTGCGAGGATGGTGGCTACCTCACCGGATGGGTGTTGCCCGATCGGATCAGTTTCCCAGCAGAGGAAGAGAGCGCGTATTCAGCGGCGGCGGTGGTGATCGCTCACTATCTGATGGGGATCGGGCGACCGGTCGGTCTCGTCGAAGGAATCTTGGCCAAAGAATGAGTCAAGTTAGCGGCGCCGGAGTGCAACAAGGGGACCCTCACGATCGACAAGCGCAAAGCCAGCATGCTGAGCGGCGACCATAATTTCATACGGGGGACGGCCACCGTGGGCAGGATTCTCGAACACGTCGTCGATGATGAGAGTTCCTTCGTCATCCAGGAGTTCGCACGCGGTGAGGTAGTCCGTCCAGGCGGAGAGCGGGTCATGACCTCCGTCAATCATGATCATCGCATATCCCGGACGTAGCGACGCCCGAAGGGACCTGCTGGGAGCCACCATGACCGTAACATGGTCTCTTAGCCCGGCGAGCTCCAGAGTGTCCATCAAGACCCACAGCGAATCCAATCGATGATGGGTCCGGTCGATGATCGCTTGGTCGAAATACGGGAATGGCGGTAGCATCTCAATCGAGCCAAGGTGGCGGTCGACGGTGACCAAGCGCCGTCCATGTTGGCATGCGAGCGCGCCGAGCACCACCGTTGAGCGACCACAATAGCTTCCGATCTCCAAGAAGTCACCGGTGGAGTATGCCAATGCAGTTGTCGCGAGGCGTGCGAGCCCCACAAGCTGTGGCACCGGAAAGTAGCCGGGAACCGTAGCCGCTAACGAGAGTGCTGTGTCTAGCCAGGTATCGCTCATCTACAGGTGCCCGCCATTGCTCGAGCTGCGCGGCATGCGACCTCGGTCACAGGAAGGCCTCTTGCATTGCTGTTGCCTACTCCAGCGAGGGGATACGAAGAACCGCCACGCCCGATCACAACGATGGCAGCCTTGGGCTAGGCCAGATAGGAGCCGAGGCGCCCAGCGTAACGGTCGCGAAAACGCAAGTTCACCCGATAGCGCTCCAGCGTTTGGGCGAGGAGTCTTCCTCCCGCCGGGAGGGGGTGCGACTCAAAGAACGCAAACACCTCGTTGGCCCGCCGGTATGACGTCGGTGAGATGAGGCTAGACAGCGACCCAAAGGCCAAGTCATAACTGTTGACCGGGATTCGTGCCAGGATCTCATCGAAGTGCGACATCGCGAAGTCGAGGCCTAACTCACCAACGGCGTCGTTGGCGATGACGCGATTGAGGACGAAGGCGCCGTCTTGTGATCGGATCGACGTCAAAACCATCGGAAGAAGCCGGTTGATAAGGGCTGGTTGACGGAAGTCGGCGAGTGCAAGCAGGTGCCTGCGCTCATCCAAAGGATCGATGGGGTTGCGGTAACGATCGAGCATGAAGGCGAATTCAGAGTCGTCTCCGTGTTTGGCGACGATTGCAAGTACCGCGCTGGCGAGATCGCCGCTTGGACCACCAACACCGCTCATCTCCTCACGGAACCATTGCAGCGCTTGGGCTCGTACCTCGGAGTCGTCGGCGATGGTACCGAGGGCTGCAAACGCGACCGATCGCGCAACCTTGGTCAGAGAACTGTCATCGGGCGTCGGCTCCATACCAAGCGTAGCAAGTACCGGTCCGAAGATGTTCTGAGCGAGGGCGGCGATGGCTGAACGCTCGTTCTCTGAACCGATGCGCAGCAGGAGGGTGAGCGCCGCGGAGACGGTCTGGAGGACGTTGGGGTCGGTCTCGGTTGTGCAATGGTTGAACAGCTCGATGGCGTCGTTGAGCGGAGACTCGTTCGCGAGAACTAGAGACCATGTGTCGGCAAGGAGGTTAAAGCGCTCAAGGGTGGCGAGCGAGGTGAAGTGTTCGCAGATCTTTGGCAAGACCTGTGGCGAGTAGCGAGTGCGATAGGGGCCGATGCCCCCGGCGTTCACGACAACCGGATCTGCTTTTGTACTGACGACCTGGTCTTGGGCGCCGAGGAGAATGCGTTGGTGTGCGCCTTCGAGATCACGAGTGACAATCGGCACCATCCAGGTTGTGCCGATCTCCCCGATGGGATCGGAGTCCTCGTTGAGGAATCGGAAAGGACTCTGGGAGAGGCGTATCCCTTCTGGAAGGGCGTCGACCGCGACGAGTGGGTGGCCACCCTGGAAGATCCAGGTGTTCATCACATCGGCGACCGGCTCTCCGCTGACCTCCTGGAGGGCCAACCAGAGGTCCTCAGTTTCGGCGTTGCCATGCAGGTGGGTGTTGAGGTACCTGCGGACACCAGCCTTAAAAGTTTCCTCACCGAGGTATTGCTCCATCATCTTGATGACCGAACAACCCTTCTCGTAGGTGAGCAGGTCGAACATGTCATCAGCGTCCGATGGTGCGGTAACCCCAAACTCGATGGGGCGTGTCGAGGGCAACCCGTCGATGTTCATGGCGCTCAGGCGGGCGATGCCAAAGGACTCCCATTTGTGCCAGTCAGGATTGAAGGCATCTGATGCGGTGGTCTCCATGAACGTGGCGAATGCTTCATTGAGCCAGATGCCGTTCCACCACTTCATGGTGACGAGGTCGCCAAACCACATGTGTGCAATTTCATGGCAAACGACATCGCAGATACGTTCCAGCTCCGACTGTGAGGCTCGTGATTCTTCGACGAGGAGGGCGGTTTCTCGGAACGTGACGGCACCCAGGTTCTCCATCGCACCAAAGGCGAAGTCAGGGATCGCGAGAAGGTCGAGCTTGGGTGCTGGATACGGGATCTGGAACCAGTCTTCAAAGAAGGCGATCGCGTGCTGGGCGACCCGAAGCGCATATCCGGTCAAGGCCTCTTTCCCGGGCGTGTGACAGACTCGGATGGGAATCCCCTGGGCATGCACTGGTGACGTCACGCGCAGATCACCGACGATAAAGGCCAGGATGTAGGTGGACATGACCATGGTTGGCTGGAAGTGATGAACCGTGTGGCCAGCCGAGCGGCTGGGCTCAGTCGATTGCTCAGGATAGTTGGAGATCACCGCGAGCGACTCTGGTGCCTCAACGGTGATGGCAAAACTCGCTTTCATGTCCGGCTCGTCGAAACAAGGGAAGGCTCGCCGAGCCCCGGTTGCCTCGAATTGGGTGGTGGCCAACGCACGATTCTCCCCGCTTTGATCCTTGTACGTGGAGCGGTAGAGACCCGACAGATCCGTGCGGAGCTTCGCCCCAAAGGTGAGATAGATCTCGCTCTCAGTACCTGGTGTCAAAGGAGACCCAACACGAAGTTGGACGATCTCGTGTTCAGCATCGACGGTCACCGTGGCCGCCTCTGCATTGATACGGGCATCGGTAACGGTCAGGTCGACCGCGTTGAGCTCGACGACTGGAGTCGCATCGTTCACTCTTACCTTGATCGTCACGTACCCGGAGAAGTCATCCTGCTCGGGATCGACGTGTAGAAAAAGGTCGTAGTGAATTGGCTCGACCGAACGGCTAAGGCGGAATGGGTTGTCATCTCTCACCCCACCTACCATAGCCGAGATCGCCACCGCTGCCGAGCCCACGCGTTGCCAAGGCGGCGATTGTTCGCTACGCACCTTACGGCGTGGGTCCTCAAAGGAGTGTGAGACTGGTTCCACGAGATGTTGAGATGGAGGTAAAGAGGTGGTACAAGATGATTGATTTGGCGATGGTGAGCCGTTTGCTTGGATGATGTTCTTCTGTGGGAGCTGGTGAGTCTTCGAGGCTTCTAGGCTGTCACCCCGTGAAACCAGTTACTGTCTTGGGCTTTGGCTCGGCGATCGTTGACACCTCGACGTCGGTCAGTGATGCTCAGCTGCGCCAACTCGGCCTGACTAAGGGGTCGATGCGACTCGCTACCAAAGATGAGCAAGAGCGCATCCTTGGCGCCATTCCTGGCCAGTGGCAACGACAAGGCGGTGGTTCCATCGCCAACTCGCTCGCTGGCCTTGCTCTGCTTGGCATCGATTGCGGTCTCTACACTGCGGTTGGCAACGATGCTGACGGCTCCCTCTTTGCGAAGGACCTGGCTGACCTAGGCGTCGAGGTCGTGCTTTCAGATCATGAGTACCGAGAAGGCACCGGACGTTGCATCGTGCTCGTTACCGATGATGGCCAGCGCACGATGTTAACGTACCTCGGCGCGTCCCAAGAGCTGGACGTCGACTTATTCCCCTACAAGTTGACCACCGGGACCCCGTTTCTGCTGATGGAAGGCTACCTACTCGATGTACCCGGCCTGGGGGAGCGGCTGTTTTCCATTGCGCGCACGGTGCGACGGTACGGTACAAAAGTCGTCTTTAGCCTCTCTGATGCAGGTCTGGTTGAGCGCCACTTACCAGCACTTCGCCGCGCGCTCCCCTCAAGCATCGATTATCTCCTCGCCAACGGTGAGGAGGCGAGTGCGTTTACCCAACGAAGTGATCTCGAACAGATTGTGGACGCGTTGGCTGCGATGCGTTTTGCAGGTGCGGTAACCCTTGGGAGCCGTGGTGCGTTGTACTTTGGTCAAGGTGTTTACGAATACCTTGAGGCACCGACGTATGCTGAGCCGATCGATACCACGGGCGCCGGCGATCTCTTCGCTGCCGGCTTCATCGCAGGACTAGCGCACGAACTCGCTCCAGTGGATGCCTTGCGCCTTGGACAGTCACTCGCAGCTGAGGTCATCGCTCATTCCGGGGCGCGCCCGAAGTGCGACCTTGGTGATTGGCTTGCCGAGCATGAACCAGATTTGGCTAATAGCTAACGGTTCGTTCCGTTGGTGGCCCTGCCTCGTTGGTGGCCCTGCCTCGTCGGTCGATTCCGATTGAGGCCTGTCCCGACCTGACCTTGGGTCATGGTTCGCGTCGTGACGTATCAAGCAGCGTTGATCGTGTGCGAACGTGGGTGAGATCACCTGTTCATGAGCGGCGAGGGCGCGGGTGGGTCAGGAGGTATGCGACCGCGAGGGCGATCGTGCCAAGGGCACTAAGTACGAGAAGCGTACCGAGTGTCAGTGTGTGATCGAGGAGCGCAAAGGCGATCGCGGCAGTGACACTTCCGATCGAGTAACTCGAGTAGATCATCGAGAAGGCGGCGCCATGAAGATGGGCTTCGAACCTATGGGTCGCCGCGAACGTGCGAAGCCCGTTCGTGGGTGCGATGCATCCACCGAAGCCAAACAAGACGGCCGCGAGCAGCCACTCGTTCGTGTCGGCGATGGCACCGATGATGAGGCAGAGTGAGAGGCCAAGGAGGAGGATCGCGATCCGGCGTTGGGGCACGATCGTTTTTGAGTGAGTGCCAAGGTGGCTGTAGATCGTGCCGCCGATGATTGACCCGATGGATAATACGACCATGGAGATCGCTCCAAAGGCCGCGTGGTGAATCAGGTCACTGGCGATCGGGACGATGGTGACCACCACCATGCCCTCTACCAGTCCCTCTCCGGCGCTCAGCGCCCATAACCAGGCACGTAACGTGATGCGCCCTGAGGCTACAGGTGACGCGGCGGGCTCTGAGGGCTGGCCAAGCACGACGGGAGTGAGGATCGCAAGTATGGTTGGCAGCACCAGGAGAACGCGAGTCTCGGCGAACGCAACTTGGAGCGTAATGAGTCCAGGCGCCACCAGATACGCGAATTCAAGCGCCACGGCGTCCCACGAGAGGTAGCGCTGCAGTGACGGGGGGCTGAGCCGATCGGTTAAGGTGCGGCGCAGTTGACCATTGCCAAGGGCAGTGAGGGCCCCTGTGCAGAGGGCTGTCGGGAGACTGAGGACGAGTAAGGGATGAACCAGGCTAGCCGTCATCAGGATGCTGTCAGCGATCGCCAGGAGCCAGAGGGTTACCCGGGCATCGAGCAAGGCGACCCGATGTCCAAGTCGGGTCGTGACGATTGCGACCACCGAGAGCTCTCCAACCCCAAGAGCTCCGACGACGAGGGAGGCAAGCTGAAAATTGGCTGTCGAGCCGATGACGTATTCGATCGCCAACGGCAAAATTGCAACAGGTAGCCGAAAACTGGTTGCAGGAATCAGCCAGCGAAGGTAGGTCGATCGATCAGTCACGTTCCGTTTTTTATCGACCATTTAGTCTTTTCTCTTTGAGCTGAGCTAGTTTGGTAGTGGGTTTTACTGTGCCTGTAAAAGCCCTTAAGAGTTTACGTCGTTGTTGTACGGCGACCGGTTCCAGAAGGACGTGGTAAATGTCGCTCGGTTTGGAACAATGTGGTCTCATAGGAGACCTGCATACAGGTGCTGTCGTCTCTGACGAGGGCGCAGTTGAGTGGTTGTGTGTACCTAGATTTGACTCCGACGCCTGCATGGCGCGACTGCTGGGCGATGACAGCAATGGATTTTTTCAGGTCGCCCCAGATGCAAGCTCTTTTCGCCATGAGCAGAGCTACGAAAAGGACACTCTTGTCCTGACGACTACGTTCCACACCGAGACTGGTTCGGTCCGCCTTGTTGACTTCATGCCGATTCGTGAGGAGCACGCCAGAATTGTGCGCATTGTGGAGGGACTCAGTGGATATGTCGACATGAAAGCGACACTTTCCCTCCGTTTCGATTACGGAGTTTCGATCCCCTGGGTTCGACAGGTCGACCGTGGTCTGCTCTTTGTCCTTGGTCCCAACGCAGCCCTGCTGGAGTCGGAGGTCCAACTCGAGGGAGAGGACATGGTCTCGGTTGGACGGTTCCGGGTGCGAGCTGGCGAGGAGCAAGAGTTCGTCCTCGTCTTCTACGGCTCCACCGAGACGATTCCACGCGCTGTGAGAGCTCGCGAGGAGCTTGCCAGGGTCCGGGCGTTCTGGCGTGGTTGGGTGGCAGAAGCCAAGGATGACTGTGGTCGCTATGAGGAGGTTGTACGCCGATCGCTCATCACGCTGAAGGCGCTCACTTATGCACCGACCGGTGGGATGGTCGCGGCCCTGACCACCGCGCTCCCTGAACAGATTGGTGGAAGCAGAAACTGGGATTATCGCTATTGCTGGCTGCGAGACGCGACGTTCGCCCTCTATGGGTTCCTGCGGCGAGGCCATGTGGTCGAGGCTCGATCCTGGCGAGCTTGGCTCCTGCGGGCGATCGCCGGGAGTGCGGACCAGCTCCAGATCATGTACGGTGTTGCCGGTGAGCGAAGAATTCCGGAACTCGAGCTCGATTGGTTGAAGGGGTATCGTGATTCGCGACCGGTTCGGATTGGCAACGCTGCTTCGGAACAGTTCCAACTCGATGTCTATGGCGAGGTCGCTGACCTCCTGTATCAGATGCTTGTCAGTGGCCTCAAGCCCGATCGTAACGTCTGGGAGATCCAGCGGTACCTGACTGATCATGTGGTCTCGGTCTGGGAGCAGCCCGATGATGGCATCTGGGAGATCCGAGGTGATCGCCAGCACTTCACCTACTCGAAGATCATGGCCTGGGTGGCGATCGATCGCGGGATTCGAACGATGGATATGCTCGGCTATGATGGACCCCGTGAGCTGTGGGACCAGGAGCGCTCCCGGCTCGAGGAGCGAATCTTCGCCGATGGCTACAGTGAGAAGCTCGGCTCTTTTGTGCAAGCCTTTGGGTCAGAACGGCTCGACGCCTCTGTGTTGGTGGCTCCCATCATGGGATTCATCGATGCAAAGGATCCGCGGATGGTCTCGACGGTCGAGAGGATTCAAAAGGATCTATCGTCGGAGGGCTTTATCCTGCGGTACCAGCCAGATGCCGGTGTTGACGGGATCGATGAGCCGGAGGGCGTCTTCTTGCCATGTTCGTTTTGGCTAGTTGAAAATCTCGCCATGCAGGGTCGACTCGATGAAGCTGATGCGTTCCTTGACAAGCTGATTGGGGTGGCGAACGGACTTGGGATCTACTCGGAGGAGTACGACCCAACCCAACGGGTCATGTTAGGCAATTTCGCCCAAGCACTCACGCATGTTGGCCTCGTCAATGCGGCCCAGCGCGTCGCTCATGCCCGCCGTCGTGATGGCTGAATCGCATCCGTGACGGGCCCGACCATGTCACCGATTCACAGTCCATAGATCAAGACAGTACACATCAAGACCGCACAGATCGAGAGAGCACAGACCGAGGAGGGCGTGTCGTTGAGAAGTGTTGAGATGAACAAGCGTTGGAATCATCTGTTGGCGGGTTATTTGCACGGTGACCTCTGGCTTGATCGTCAAGGCAGGCGTCTTGATCGTAGTGCTTGTGTCGACCGTGTGGCACTTCGGCAGCCTCGGGTAAGGCGAGGGGCGTGGTGAAATGAGAACGCCGATGAATCTGGCCTACGATGAGGCTAGGACATGACGAGGTCGATGGTCTTAGGAGGCCCTCGACGATGAACGGTTGGCTCGCTTCCCTAAGGTAAGAGAGGTCCAAGGACGCGATCCACCCGCAGGGGATGGCGACGGTTAATGGTTGCACGTAACGAGCGGGACCTACGGGACTGCGAGAGAGAGGAGCGGGAGTGAAAGAGATACCATTTGTCCTGTTTGGTGCCACAGGTGACCTGGCAAAGAAGATGCTGTTGCCGGCTTTGATGACGCTGTATCGTGATCATGAAGACTATCGGCTCAAGGTTGTTGGGGTCGCAGACACCGACCATAGCGTTGACAGTTTCCGTGACTACGTAGCGAGCCTGCTGGTGGAGTCAGGGCATTTCGAGCAGAGCCAGATTGGCGCCTTCGTCCGCGATGTGCACTATGTTCGCGGCGATTATGGGTCGGACCCACTTTATGAGGAGTTGGCCAAGGTCGTCGATGCTGAGGCCGAGCCGATTTTCTACCTAGCAATCCCACCTCGGTTCTTTGAGGTGGTGGTAGACCAACTGGAAGCGACGGGTTTCGCTGAAACTGGACGCGTGATGGTCGAGAAGCCTTTCGGTCGTGATCTAAGTGATGCACGGCATCTTTCCGAAGTTCTCACGCGAGCGTTCCGTGAGTCCCAGATCTATCGGATCGATCACTTTCTTGGTAAGGAGGCCGTTCAAAATCTCCTCGTCTTTCGGTTTGCTAACTCTATTCTGGAGCCACTCTGGAACCGAAACTACGTCTCGAGGATCGAACTGAACATGCTTGAGGACTTTGGTGTCGAAGGACGAGGTGCGTTTTATGACAGCGTTGGTGTGCTCCGTGACGTTGTACAGAATCACCTACTCCAGCTGCTGTGCCTGCTCCTGATGGAGCCGCCACTCTCGATGAGCAGTGAGGCCGTCGCTCTTGAGCGGGTCAAGGTTCTCTCCTCCATGGAGCCTCTCTCACTCGCCGAGTCGGTGCTTGGACAGTATCGCGGTTATATGAATGAGTCAGGCGTTACGCCTGGGTCATCGACGCCGACCTTTGTCGCCGTGCGCGTCCGGCTCAACTCTTGGCGTTGGGCCGGCGTCCCGGTCTTTATCCGGGCCGGCAAGGCCGTCGACGAGACCCGCACCAATGCGATCATCGAGTTTCGATCTCCACCGACTCTGATTTTTGACTCCAATGATTCCCATCATCAGCCAGAGCCGAACCGTTTGATCTTCGAATTCAAACCGGATGATCTGATCGACCTGCGGATGCAGGCCAAGGTTCCTGGTCCTCAGCTCCGCTCTGCCCCGGTCTCCCTTGAGGTGGGGCGTGCCGGTGGGCCGGTGAAAGGGGAGGAGCCCTATGCTCAGCTAATCGACGACGTTACCCGGAACGATCAGTCCAGGTTTGCCTCAGAAGAGTCGGTTGAGGCTGCTTGGCGGGTAGTATCACCACTACTTGATCAGCCAGCCTCTCTCCTCTACGGCGCAGGTACCGGTGGCCCCAGGGAGGCAGACGGTTTAGTCAGCGAGTTTGGAGGTTGGTGTTAAATGGGTGAAGTATTAGCAGTTGACCTGGGCGGGACCAATTTTCGCATGGCTCGCATCTCAAGCGATGGCGAGATCCTCAAGCGGGCTGCCCTCAGCACCAAGGAGGCCACGTCGGTCGGTGAGGGACTGGCCAAGCTTGTCGAGCTCGTTGATGGTGCCGAGGTGCCAACGCTGATCTTCGGCGCACCCGGGGTTG
Organism: Ferrimicrobium sp.; assembly: GCA_022690815.1. Taxonomy (NCBI): domain Bacteria; kingdom Bacillati; phylum Actinomycetota; class Acidimicrobiia; order Acidimicrobiales; family Acidimicrobiaceae; genus Ferrimicrobium; species Ferrimicrobium sp. The sequence continues at coordinate 13,454 of JALCZJ010000022.1, read as the reverse complement.
TTGACTATACCAAGGGTCATGTCGTCTACGCTCCGAACCTCGATCAAGAGTTCCTCGCTGAGCTCAGCGTGGCCGCGCTCGAAAAGGTTCTCGACAAGCGCGTGATCCTTGTCAACGATGCTGACATGGCAGCACTTGGCGAGTCTGAGCTCGGGGCGGGTCAAGGTGGATCCACCGTCGTTTTTCTCACCTGCTCGACGGGCATTGGAGCAGGCGTGGTCCATCAGGGACGACTGTTGCGCGGACACTTCTCGACGATGGAGGCCGGTCATACTCGCCTTGGGCTTGAGGCGATGGACGAGGCCGAATCACTCGCCTCTGGCACTGCCTTGGCTCGCATGGCCAAGGAGGCTGGTTTGAGCGTCGAGAATCCTGCCTTGGTCAAGTCGGCCGCTGCTAACGCTGGTATCGAACGTGAGGTGCTCAGCAGAGTGACCGAGGCGCTCGGCATCTTGCTCTCGAATGTCGCCTGGCTGTTGGCTCCAGACAAGATCGTCGTCGGTGGTGGTCTTGGACTGTCTGATCCGGTCGTGCTTGAGATGACCCAGCAGGTCTTTGACCGCAGCGTGCCAAAGTACCTAGCTGGCCTGCAACTGATCCCTGCCCAGCTCGGTGATGACGCTGGCTTACGGGGCGCGGCCTTTGTCGAGACGGCGCTTACCACGAGCTAGGACGTTGATCGCGCCAGTTATCCTCGCTTCGGGATCGTACTGAGGTCGGCGCGTGAGTGAATGAGTGTAGCCATCCTGGGCCGTGACCCCAATCACGACCCTGATCGAGCGTGTCGATGTGTGCGGTAAGCGCGGTGGAATCCATGACCGGGGCTCGGCTGGCGCAACGCTTGAATTGTGCTGGTAGCAGTGACCACTGATTTTCGATGACATCATGTCGTTTGACCGGTAGCCGAGCGGTGCTCGGCCCTGGGGCTCGATGCATTGGAAGCCGGTTTGAACCGACTGTTACCGACCCGCCGTGCGCACCGGTCCGGGCTGCGAGGCGTGTAAACCTTTGGGAAAGCCTCTCACCCCACCGCGAGGTGCCGTGGGCCGTCGGTGAGTACCTCGATTGCGAGTTCCGGGGAGACGATGTTGATCTGCACGCCAGTGCCCATCTCAAAGCCTGCCAACGTGGAGAGCTTGGGGTAGACGTGAGCATGCCAATGAAAATTGCTGAAGGCCCGGTACGGCGAGGAGTGGAAGACGATGTTATAGGCGACCGGGCCGACCTTCTCACGAAGCGTTGCGAGCGACGTAGCGATCGCCTCTCCTACCCCGAAGAGCGCATTGGGGTCTGCGAGGTGCAGATACGGCCCGTGTTCGCGAGGAACAATCAAGAGTTCGAACGGGATCGAGGACCAGTATGGTGCGATGACGGCGAGATGGTCGTTGGTAAAGAGCACTCTTGAGTCGATCGACTCCTCGAGCGCCACCGTCGTACAGAGCAAGCAGCCGCCAACGAAGCGGGAGAAGCCACCTTGCTCATCGGCCAACTCTCGTGGAACGAATGACATCCCAAGGAGCTGGGCATGTGGGTGTGCCATGGAGGCACCGGCATCGCGGCCTTGGTTGACGATCGTCTGCGAATACCGTATGGAGCTTGAGTGGGCGTGTGCCTCAGTTCGATCACGAATGGCTGACATCACTATCCGAGACTGCTCGGCATCGAACTCACTCCATTTGGCGTGGTGATCTGGGGAGAGGATGAGGACCTCGTGGATCCCGGTTGCGGGAGCCTGGGTAAAGACCGGACCGTGACTCACGCTCACCATTGGGGCCTCACCCTGGAACACGGGATAGAGGTTGGGCACGACGCGCACCTGCCACGAGCCAGTTGGCCCGTAGGTCTCGAGCGCTGAGGGCGTCGCCTCCTCGTTGCCGGGGCAGAACGGGCACGGACGGGATGGGTCCTCGGGTGATGCCTCCGATGAGAGTGAGATGGCAGCAGGGCGATATCGTCTACCCTCGGCAACGACAACCCATCGGCCTGTTAGCGGGTCAAGTCTTAACTGATGTGCATCCACCGGCGCTCCTTTACCTCCTCAAGCTAGCAGGTGCAGCCTCGGTTGGCTTGAGTTGTTCTCCAAGTTACAACCTCATATCGTGCCGGTTGTTCCTCACTGGCCAAGAACATTGGCTATTCGGTGGGCATATACGTGAGGTCAGACATCGCCTAGCAAGGGCGCTCCAGTTGCAGCAGTGACGGCTCCAGTATAGGCTCATGACTGACCGTCGACGAATGACGAAGACCATTACTGGCACCAGACGAACGAGTCCTGTGCGAGACGAGTGAGTCACCGGTTTGACGTGTGTGATCGTCGGGGCCGATCCGGCCTCGTGTGCGGTCCAACAGAGAGAGGGGAGTCGCTATGGCTGGATTGAGTGAGCGGGTTGGCCAGCTTGATGAGACCGATGAACTCAGCGATTATCGGGAGCGTTTTGTCAAAGACCCACAGGCGATTAACTATTTGGATGGGAACTCCCTCGGTCGGCTGAGTCATGCAGCCCGTGAAGCCATCATGGTCGCGATCGATCAGGAATGGGGTGGGGAGCTAATTCGGGGCTGGGAGCACTGGACTGAACTGAGCTATTCGTTGGGTGAAACGCTAGCAAGTCATCTTCTGGGTGCCGCCCCGGGGCAGGTCGTGGTCTCTGACTCCACGTCGGTCAATCTCTACAAGGCGATCATGGCGGCACGTTCGTTGGTGCCCAACCGGCGAGTCCTTCTCGTCGATCTCAACGATTTCCCAACCGATCGGTACATTCTTGATGGCATTGCGAGAGAACACGACATGGAGTTACGGCTGGTCGCGAGCTCAATGGATGCGCCGCTCACCACCGATGACTTTGCCCCATACCTCGATGACGATGTCGCTGTGGTGGTGCTGAGCCAGGTGAATTACCGGTCTGGGGCGCTCAACAACCTCGCCGAGATCGCCGACCTCGTCCACTCGGTAGGGGCGATGCTGGTTGCGGATCTATCGCACTCGGTTGGTGCGGTGCCGATCTCACTCGACGACGATGAGGTTGACTTTGCCGTGGGCTGTACCTACAAGTACTTGAACGGCGGACCTGGGTCACCCGCCTTTCTCTACGCTCGGGCGCGCCTGCAATCCGAGCTCACCCAGCCGATCTGGGGGTGGTTCTCCGCCGCTGATCAGTTTCAAATGGCAACGACTTACGAACCGGTTGCTGGCATCGGGCGCTTCCTGGTTGGGACCCCTCCTGTGCTTGCGCTTTCAGCCCTCAAGGGTGCCCTCACGGTGGTCTGTGAGGCTGGCATCGAACGGCTTCGAGCCAAGTCTTTGCTCCAAACCGATCTGGCGATTGAACTTTTTGATAGCGTGCTCGAACCGCATGGATTTCGACTTGCGTCTCCGCGTGATGGGGCATCGCGCGGAGGACACGTGACCTTTGAGCATCCGTCGGCGCTCGAGCTTTCCAGTCTCCTTATGCAACACCATAAGGTTTTGGTCGATTACCGAGTACCCAATCGCATCAGGTTCGCGCCCTCCCCTCTGTACACAAGCTTTGCCCAAGTGCATGAGGGTGTGATGGCGCTCGCCAAGGTCGCTGGTATCTAAGCAGGGCCCCATCTAAACAGGAACTGAGGAGGAGGCATCGAGGCTGACCGTCTTGCGTAGACTCATGAGGCGTGGACGTGTACCTCGATCATGCAGCAACCTCCCCGATGACCGAGAGGGCACTGTCGACCTACGTCGCTGTAGCCAGGAAGAGTCCGGGTAATCCTGCCTCGGCACACGCTTGGGGCGCCGAGGCCAAACACGAACTTGAGTTGGCTCGCACCAGGCTGGCCAATCTCTACGGGCTCGCTGCCGATGAGGTGATCTTCACTTCCGGTGCGACCGAGTCGCTGAACTGGGTTGTGCGAGCTATGGAGCGTCGCGTTGGCTGTGTCGTTGCGACACCGATCGAACATGGCTGCGTGATCGAACCATTGAAGCGCCTTGGTGACCGTGTTGTTTGGCTACCGGTAACGCCTGCGGGGATGGTTGATTTTGAAGCCTCTGCCGAACTGCTTAAGGTTCGAGGATCGTCGATCGCTGGACTGATCGTCATGGGTGCAAACAATGAGACTGGTGTGATTCAACCAGTGCGCGCACTTTCCTCCTTGGTCAAGCGTTTGAATCCGGATGCGCTAGTGGTATCGGATCTGGTCGCCTTGGGCTCCTGGGGTGGGATCGCTGAGACGATCGAGTGGGTTGATATCGGTGTGCTCAGCCCGCATAAGGTTGGTGGCCCAGTTGGAGTCGGCGTACTCCTGCGACGTCACGGCGTCGCCCTTGAGCCTCTGTTGGTCGGCGGTCCACAAGAGTACGATCTTCGTGCCGGTACGGTGTCGGTACCGCTGGTAGCCGCGGGGACGGTAGCGCTTGCTGATGCGTCGATAGCCTTTGAGGAGCATCGGGAGATCTGTCGGGCCCTGCAACATCGCCTTGAGCGTGGTCTGACGGCGCTTGGAGTCGGCGTGGAGATTGTCGGCGCCGATTGCGAACGAGTTGGTATCACCAGCGCCCTGTTTCCGGGTCTGCGTGCCGAAGATCTGCTTTTTCTCCTCGATGAGCGAGGAGTGCGAGCTTCAGCTGGTGCAGCGTGTGCGTCAGGCGCGATGCAGCCCTCACATGTGTTGTTAGCACAAGGGTACCCACCACTAGCCGCGCGTTCCCAAGTTCGGTTCTCGTACGCGTCCAACCTCGACAGTGGTGGCATTGACTTCACCGTGGATGCGGTTGGCGAGGCAGTTGCAAAGTTGCGGTCTCATTGAGGACCCCCACGTTGAGGTTGGAGGAAGAGTCGAGGCAGCACCTGTGAAACTCGGTGTCAATAACCCCATGTACGTACTGTTGTTGATCTTCCATGTGGGGGTTGGGCTGATCGGATTTGGTTCCAACGCAATTGCTGGTTGGACTGCGAGAGATGCTGCCCACGGTGGCCCCACCGATAGCGTCCGGCGCTTCTTCGACGGCAAGATATCACTTGCCCAATGGTGTGTGGTTTTGGTGCCAGTCTTTGGCATCAGCCTGCTGGTGGTGCGCAACGCCTCCGACATCAGTCAGGGATGGTTCCTGAGCGCGGTGACCATTTGGGTGATCGAACTCGGAATCTTGACGGCTCGTGCTTGGCCCGCCCAGCGAAAGCTTGGCGCATTGCTTGAGGTTGACGGTGCTGGTGACTTTGCAATTCATCAAGCCGGCCAACAGGTTCTGCGCACCCAGCAGATCGTTGTGGTGCTTTACCTCGTTGCCTTTTATTTGATGCTGTTTAAGCCGTTTTGAGCCAAGCACCTTCGCCTGACTATTGTCAACTCAGCGTTGCGGGGCAATGATATCGAGCGATGGTGTCTCGTGATGCTATCATCGGTGCCCTTGACCGTACCAGAGTCGATCGAAAGCGGTGCTTGGTGTTCGAGGAGACCATTGCCGACGCCAATGCCCCAAGGAGGCCGACCGCGTTAGTTCGCTGGTTGGTGCGCCAGTGATGGTGGCACCATCGATTCAGCAGTGATCGTGGTGCCAACAAGAGGGCGATCGCCCGTTGTTCCCGCATCGGTGTCGATGTCTAGCATGTTCTTGTTACGGCGCCATCATCGGACGACCACAACACGTGAGATGTCGAAGGCGTAGGGCTGCTACGACGGGTGCGCTCGAGCAACGCTCGGTACCCGTCCCACCGAGACTGGCTTGCACAAAGGAAGGGCGCCACAGGCCAGTCACCGCAACACTGGCCGACGAATGTTGTAGCTCACAGCAAGAGACATCAGCCAATACATCGCAGGTGGACCTCAATGGGTGGCGTTGGGTAGGTTGGGTTGCACGGATTGGCACAACCAAAGGTGGTGCCATGCATCACCATCTTAGGATGGCTTAACGATCGTGTGCAGGTCTCTCAGCCGCGACCGCAGTTCGGCTTCTTACCATGGTTGGCCTTTTTCTTGGCACGGAGCTTTCGCTTGACAGTTCGCTTTGACATAGGCAAAACACACTAGTCGCTTCACGTGTTCCACGTTGCCACCGAGCGAATCACGGTAGGCTTCTGGGTATGGAACGACTCGGCCTGGTTGGCCTCGCAAATGCTGGCAAATCGACCCTCTACAACGCACTGACTGGTTCCGACACCCTTGTCGCCCCGCACCCATTCTCGACGACCGAGAGTGTGGTCGGTGAGGCGGTCGTCCCTGACGAGCGTCTGGATAAACTCGCCAAGCTGCATGATTCCAAGAAGCTTGTGTATGCCCACATCCAGGTCGCTGACATCGCGGGGCTTGTCTCGGGTAGCTCTACCGGTGCTGGATTGGGCAATCGTTTCCTTGGTCAGATTCGCGAGGTTGATGGCATCGTCTATGTCCTGCGAGCCTTTCGGGACGACCAGATACCGGGTGAAAGCGATCCGCTAGAGAACCTTGAGACGTTGGAGCTGGAGTTGACCTTGGCTGACCTCGCCAGTATCGAGGGGACGCTGGATCGACGTCGTCGAGCGGCACGAGCCGACAAGTCATTGGCCGGCGAGATCGAGGCGCTTGAGGTCGCGCGAGCGGCTCTTGGGGAAGGTACGCCGATCTACCGCGCGAACCTCGACGCTGAGGTGCTCGCGATCTTGCACAACTCCTTCTTACTCACTAACAAGCGAGTCCTAGCGATCATCAACACCGATGAGGAGAGTCCCCAGGGCGACCCTGGGCTGGAGGCGAAGGTTGCCTCCCAACTTGGAGGCGATGCCGTCGTGCTCTCGGCGAGTCTCAAACTCGAATCTGAGCTCGTACGTCTGAGTCGTGAGGAGCGTGATGAGATGCTCGGAGCCCTTGGCATCGAGCGTCCCGCGCTCGATCGAATCGCTGAGGCGGCCTACCGCGCGCTTGATCGACGCACCTTCTTCACGACAGGCGACAAAGAGTCCCATGCCTGGACTTTTCGGGCTGGATCGAATGCCGTGGCGTGTGCTGGAGTCATCCATTCGGATCTCGCTCGTGGATTTATCCGTGCTGAGGTCATCTTCTGGGAGGATCTGCTTGTGGCTGGCTCATGGTCAAAGGCAAAGGCTGGTGGTAAGTTGCGACTTGAGGGTAAGGACTACCTGGTTGCCGATGGTGACGTTTTAGAGATTCGCTTCAACGTATAGCAGCGATGGCATGGTTGGTTGACTCCCATGGTCAGGTACTGGCATCGTTGATCTTGGCGCACTCCCTCGGTTGGTCGATGCGCGCAGGACTCGACCTGGCGATGGATCTCGGTACTGGATTGATCCTCTGGCCTGGCTTTGGCAGGGCGGGTCGGGGGGTGGCTATCGTGTTGGACACCAATCTCATTGTCAGACGTGTGCGTGAGTTGCGGCCCGCCCGCCCATGGTTGATGATCTCCACCGAGCGCGTCGTTGTCCTGCCACGCCACGTCATCGCGCTCCGTGCGCCATCGGTTGGTGATCGGATGACGATTCGCTCGTGACTGGCACGCTGTTCGTCGTTGGGACTCCGATCGGCAACCTTGGCGACCTGAGCCCGCGAGCCCGCGAGTGTCTCGCGTCGGTCAACCTCGTGATCGCTGAAGATACCCGTGTCTTTGGGCGTCTATGTCATCTTGTGGATCTTCGACCGCGCCTGGTGCGCGGCTACCAAGGAAGGTTGCGGATCACCGATGCCGAGTTCAGTACTGCCCTCGAGGAGGGCGACGTCGCACTGGTCTCGGATGCCGGAATGCCAGGAGTCTCCGATCCTGGCGCGGCCTATGTTGCACTCGCCCTCGCTCAGGGAGCGAAGGTCTCGCCGGTCCCTGGCCCGTCGGTGTTGTCGGCTGCCTTGGCACTGTGGCCCCAAGACCTGAGTGCTGCTTGTTTTTACGGGTTCCTGCCGCGACACGGCCAGGAGCGCAAGGCGATGGTTGAGCGCCTGATGGCTGCTCCCGCCGTCGGGGTCTTCCTCGAATCCCCGAAGCGGCTGCGTGAGACCTTGGCAGAACTCGCAGCCATCGATGGCGATCGATACGCCCTCTTGTTGGGAGAACTCACCAAGCTTCATGAGTCGATCCGTTGGATGACACTGGCACAGGCTCATGCATGGCTGATGACCGTCGACGTCAAGGGAGAGTGGGCAGTGGCGATCGATCGGTCGAGAACGTCAGCGCCCTCTGCCAAGGCGAGTGAGCCACTGTTGGCGGCACTTGCTCGATCAAGCCTCGGCACCAAGGAGGCTGCGACGATTTTTGCCGAGGTGCGGGGGATCGCGATTCGGGAGGCCTATCAGTTGATGGTAGCTCGTCGGTCCGATGGCGATGAGCCGAGTTAAACTAGCCTTTTACCGCAATGATGGATTGGACCGAGGTCAATGAGTCGCTTCTATATCACGACACCGATTTTCTATGTGAATGGTGATCCGCACCTAGGGACTGCCTATGCGGCTATCAACGCTGATGCATTTGCGCGCTGGCATCGTCTCCTAGGCGATGAGGTGCTGTTCCTCACCGGTACGGACGAACATGGACTGAAGATCCAGCAGTCCGCCGACGAACATGGCATCTCTCCCCAGGCTTGGGTTGACCAGACGTCGTCGCACTTCATCGGCGCGTGGGGCCAACTCGATATCGCCTTTGATGACTTCATCCGCACGACCCAAGAGCGTCACCATCAAACGGTGCAGCAGTTCTTGCAGACCATCTACGACAATGGTTATATCGAAAAGGGACACTATGTCGGACTCTATTGTGTCGCTTGCGAGGCATACTACGAAGAGAGTGAACTACTTGACGGCAATCGGTGCCCAGTTCATGAAAGACCTGTGACGGAGATGAGTGAGGAAAATTACTTCTTCAAACTCTCTGCGTTTACCGATCAGTTGATTGATCTCTATCAATCTGGAGCTATCAAGGTTACCCCACAATTTCGAGCCAATGAGGTGCTCGGTTTCCTGCGACAGGGTCTCCGAGATATCTCAATTACTCGTACCTCCATCTCCTGGGGTGTGCAAGTTCCGTGGGATGAGAATCACGTCTTTTATGTCTGGTACGATGCGCTCATCAATTATCTTACGGCCATTGGGTACGCCCAGGACCCCGAGCGATTCACCCAGTGGTGGCCAGCCGTCCATCACCTGTTGGGAAAGGATATTATTCGTTTCCACGCCGTTTGGTGGCCCGCGATGTGCTTGGCAGCCGGTATCGAGCCACCTGCCGAGCTCTTGGTGACGGGTTGGCTACTTGTAGACGGCGCTAAAATGTCAAAGTCGAGTTCAAACCAGATCGATCCATTATCAGTGGTTCATGAATTATCCTCGGATGCCTTGCGGTATTATCTTCTGGCTGCCACCAGTTTTGGCTCTGACGGTGATGTGTCATTAGAGCGCTTGGAGTCGAGTTATAACGCAGACCTTGCTAATGATCTTGGTAATCTGGTCTCGCGTACCGTGGCACTCATTGTGCAAAAGCTCGATGGAGCAGCTCCGCCTGTTCCCGAGCTTGACGAGCGAACACAACCGATTGCTGATCTTTGCGCGCAGGGGTGTGTCGCCTGGAACGAATTCCGTCCCAATGTGGCACTCGCCTCAGCGATGGAGATCGTGCGCCTTGCAAATGCGCTCCTAGAACAGGTCGAGCCGTGGCGACGGCCGGCCGGCGATGCGGAGACGAGTTGGTGTCTTGGCGCCGTCACCGAAGGCCTGCGGCTTGCGAGTAGTCTGCTCAGCCCCGCAATTCCGCGCGCCGCTGAAGGGGTCTTGACGCGGCTAGGTCTTGGGGACCCAGGCGTACTGCAATGGGTCGCTGGCGGTGAGCCGCGTCATCTTGAACGAGTGGAGCCGCTCTTCCCACGTCTTTCGAAGGAGCGATGTTGATGTGGTTTGACTCGCACGCCCACCCCACACTCGATGGTCTTGGGGCTGAGGTCGCCGCTATGCAAGAGGCAGGGGTAAATGGGTTCGTCGCGGTCGGTACGTCGGTGGCATCCTCGAGAGAGGTTGTGGATCTTGTGACGTCGATGAAGGCTGATGACTCCGCTCTCACGGTGCGTGCCACCGTCGGAATTCATCCCCACGATGCCGATGCGGCAACGGACGAGGACCTGGCGGCGCTCGCCACGCTCATCGAGCAGAACCCCTCGGTTGTCGTCGGTGTTGGCGAATGCGGCCTTGACCTGTTCTATGAGTATTCACGGCCTGCGGTGCAAGATGAGGTTTTTCGACGTCAGATTGCGCTTGCCAAGCGCTTCGATCGAACACTCGTGGTACATACGCGCGATGCCTGGGATGCCACCTTTCGCATCTTCGAAGACGAAGGCGTGCCACGCCGTGTCATCATGCACTGTTTCGTGGGGGGGCCCGCTGAGGCCGAGCGAGCACTTGACATAGGGGCGTATCTATCCTTCTCGGGGATTGCTACCTTCAAGAACGCCGACGACGTTCGCCAAGCTTTTCTCCTGACGCCGCTTGAGCGGATCCTGGTGGAGACAGACGCTCCCTACCTGGCGCCAGTCCCACTTCGTGGACGCCCGAATCGGATCGCCAATGTCGCCATCACAGGATCTTTTCTCGCCCAGCTCAGAGGCGTTGAGCCACAAGAATTTGCTCAGCGGACGTGGCAGAATGCTATTGAAGTCTTTCAAATACATTGAAGAAGCGTATAAAATCTCCTGAGAAGTGACGAGGTGGTAACTTAGCCATGCTAAGTTGACCAAGGCTTTTGCGCCGTTGCAGATTCGTTTAGGCGAATCTGATGTCCTATTGTCGAGTGGAAGGACTTCGCTCTGAGACTTCGCAAGAAGTTGGTTCGCATGGGCAAGGCAATGCCAGTCGGTATTGGCCTTGCTTCACTTGTCGCGACCAGTTGGGCGGTTGCTGCTGAGCCTGGGAGTTTCTCCCTCGCTAGCTATGGCACCGCTGGGCGTCAGCAATCTGTTGGACCTGTTGGTCCCAACGGAGCGCTCCCTGTTACGTATTCATCGACATCGACGGTCACACTCTTGAGTGAAAATGGCCTCGCGGTACTCGCCGACCTTGGCCCGTTGGCCAATGCCACGGCTGGCGTGACCCCGCTGGTGGCTCCGCCGACACCACCCCCTGGCCCGCTACCCATCCCGTTGCCGGTGGCCACGCCTCCACCTCCACCACCACCACCACCACCTCCTCCTCCACCACCACCTGAGTACACGCAGTCCGGAGTTGTCTCCTGGTATGGCTCTCCTGCGGGGACGTGCGCTTCGCCGGGTTTGCCGTTCGGAACAGTAGTAACGGTGACGAATGCTTCAACAGGAGCCTCGACCCAGTGTGTGGTCAATGATCGAGGTCCCTATGTTGGCGGTCGTATTCTCGACCTCTCGCCTGCTTCGTTTGCCAACATTGCTCCGCTTGGACAAGGCCTAACCGAAGCGGTGCTACACTGGCAATAGTTGGCCACTGGTGTATCCAAATCTGAACTTAATCGCAGGCTGTTCGCCCATGGCTTTGAGCCATCGAAGGCTCTTGGTCAGAATTTTCTGATCGACGCGAACATCGCGCGCAAGATTGCCAGCGAAGCGTCGTCTGGGCAGCGAGCACGAGCGATCGAGATCGGTCCTGGGGCTGGTGCGTTAACAATTTTCCTTGCTGACACTTTTGAACGGGTGCTGGCTATCGAGGCCGATCGCCGGCTGGTGGCTGAGTTGCACCTGTCGTTGGCGGAGCGAGGCATCACCAACGTCGACATCGTAAACGATGATGTGTTGCGCTTCGATTTTATAGGTGCTGATGTCGCGCGGTTGCCAACTGTCGCCGTCGGCAACCTCCCATACAACATCGCATCCCAAATCATTCTCCGGTTGCTCGAACATGCCTGGTATGTTGAGTCGTTGGTCGTCATGGTGCAGGCCGAGATGGCGGATCGGCTGCTTGCCCCAGTGGGGACGAGGAATTCTTCGGCGTTTGGTGTCCATGTCGCGCTGCTCGCGACCGCCAAAGCGGTGCTGACGGTTCCTCCGTCGGTTTTCGTGCCAGCCCCCAAGGTTGGCTCGAAGGTCATCAGACTTGATCGGGTGCGTGATCCTCTCTCCGTGGTCGAGCCTCAACTCTATGCCACTCTTCTTTGGTTGATCCGTGGAACCTTTGGCCATCGCAGGCAAATGCTGCGGCGGGTCTTGGCCCCCGAACAGCGCGTGATCGTCGAGGCATTGGGGATTGAGGTCACTCGCCGTCCAGAATCGCTTGCGATGGACGAATGGATTGCCATGGCGCGTGGACTAGAACAGGCCGGCGTTGGTTTACCGGGTTAACGCGCCAGCCAAGCTGACGACATACTTTAAGGTGCGTGGACGGCGCAGTGATGGCTATCACCTGATCGAGGCTGAGATGGTCGCCCTCTCTTTGACGGATGCGATTTACATAAAGGATGCCGACGGTGCTGCGCTCGTCCAGATGGTTGCTGACCCAATAGTAGGAGATGTCAGCCGGTACAAGGTTCCCGTCGACGGCTCGAACTCCGTCATGCGGGCACTCCAATTCATCGGGATCACTGCCAGCGTGACCGTGCGCAAGCGGATTCCTGCTGGAGCGGGCTTGGGGGGTGGATCAAGTGACGCTGGTGCTATCCTACGGGCGCTTGGCTACCGTGGCGATGTCAGCGCCACGGCGGTCCTAGGTGCGGACGTACCACCTTCGTTAGTCGGTGGGCATGTCTCGGTCGGTGGGATTGGTGACGAGGTGAGGCTACTTGACGAGGTTGCCAGGAACTATGTACTGTTCTTGCCTGCCTTTTCGATCTCCACTGCCGCGGTCTATCAGACGTTCGACACCGTGGGTGGCGACGGGGGAGAGAACGATCTCTATGTGGCTGCCTGCAGCGTAGAGCCGCGCTTGGGTGTCCTCGCCGATGAGCTCTCCGATCGGTTCGCACGCCCCGTCAAACTGGCCGGCTCAGGCTCCACGTTGTTTATTGAGGGGTCACCCACTGACCTTGGTGTGGTGTGTAAGCGCCGTGCCCCAGGCGTCGCGGCCACCATCATCCCGACCGCCGTTGGGCCAGTGGCTGTGATTGCATGTCGTACCGTCGGTCGTGACGAGCTTGCGGCGGGGAGGCGTTAGAAAAAATTCACCCGCCAGCCTTACGGGCCAGCGGGCGAATCCGTACGCTCGGTTGTGAAAAGATCAGCTATCGACCAGCGCGTCGCTGCCAGCGCGTCTTCTTCAACATCTTCTTATGCTTCTTTTTGCGCATGCGCTTACGGCGCTTCTTAATCAGTGATCCCATGATTGTGAAATGCTAGTCGCTCCAAGTCTGAGGTGGCGCGTTGGTCGGCGGGCAATCCGGCGCATGGTAAGGTAACAGGTTGCAGTGGCGGGTAGTTCAATCGGCAGAACGCCTGACTTTGGATCAGGAGGTTCCAGGTTCGAGCCCTGGCCCGCCAGCCACATTCTACCAGTTCAGAGGCCTAATCTGAATCTTATCACTGCTACGATCCCCATTGACCCAACATAAAACCCAACATTCG
>JALCZJ010000021.1 GCA_022690815.1 Ferrimicrobium sp. | reverse complement strand
CGGCCCAGGGTGTCTCCCAACACCCCACCACCACCTGGTGTCGGGGCTAGCTCTGCTCTCGCTGCCGGCAGCTCTTGGTTCTGGACGACCATGGCGCTCACCTCCCCCATGGCTTCTCCCACCCGTCCGGTTACCCGCTCGATGAGTGTTCCGGCGCCGACCGGGTCGACCTCGAAGAGCGCCTGGGCGGCCTCGAGCTGGCGGAGCACCCCGACCAGGGTGTGACCGACCCGGTCGTGGAGGACGTCGCTCATCGCCAAACGGTTCTCAGAGAGCCGCCTGGCGGCCTGCTCGTGTTCGAGCGACACCCGGGAAGCGGCCAGCTGGCGGGTTGAGCGGACCGCCCAACCCGCGGCCCAGGCGATTACCACCAGCAGCGAGTTGGCCAAGATCGCCGGCCCGCTCGCCGGCCTCCCCCGGGCCACGCCGATCGCGACCACTCCCGTCCCGGCCACCGCCAGACAGCTGTAACGCCACAGATCCCGGCGTGCCTCCCCCGTCGCCACCAGACCGGCGTAACCCGCCGGGGTCGAAGGGAACCCGGCCAGCCCGCCACCCCAAGCCCACAACCACCCCGACAGGCAAGACCGCTCGCCGTCCAGGTACGCCGTCGATCACCCGCAGCCACCGCCCCCCAACCCGACCGAAAAATACGCGGAATGACAGATCTGCCGGCACCCGACGCCCACATACCCTCACCACCCAGACACTACAACCCGAAAGGAGGTGCACGACATGTGGTGGTGGCCCTGGGGATGACCTTGAACCGCCTGGACCCCTGTAGAGACAAGCCTACTGCTAGAGAACCGTCCCGGTGGGGAAGGCCGTACGCACACATGGCACGACTATGCAACTTCAGAAGCTTCGGCCACCCCCGGTCGAATGTCATTGATATGGTCCCGTTGGTGCGCTGACGCTCTCCGGTCGTCTTCGATGCCGTATCGCCGGGCGAAAGAAACCTGCAGGAGTTTCCCTTGTGTCGGCCCTCGACTGCATGACTACTGACCGACCGGCCCGCATGATACCGAGCACTCACCGCGTCGACTGGGCTGGTTGGCTGGCAGCATAGTGAGCGTTCTGCCTCTTCCCACCGCGTCTCACCTCATAAACCTGCGGATAACCAGTCCTTGACGCAGTAACACATCTATGATGCAGAAGCACCAAAGCACTCAGTAACCAGGACACCACACCGTTTGAGATCGAGGTACCACCCCATGCCGAACACTGACGAAGACCCCGCTCCTCAACCCACAGCGAACTACATGCTCGTCGCGGATCTCAACTGCGTTCCGTGCAGCCAGCTCGCTCGAACGCTACAGTCCATCTGCGAGGGACAACTCACAATCCGCAGTCATGAGGATCCAACTCTGCCTGAAGCAATTCAAGTTCTGTTGCAGTCCCGGTTCGAGCCGATTCTCTGCCGGGGCACCGGCCAGAAGCTACCAACCTGGCGCGGTTTGCGATTACGCTTGCAGCTTGCCCGTCTCGTCGGACCAGTGCGCTCCACTCGTCTGCTGAGAGACGTGTGGGGGTACACGGGGTACACCATTAAGGAACCTCCCCGTCAAGCTGATCAGATAACCGGGGTGAGCGGTCGGACCTGAAGCCGTCGCGAACTACTTGGTAAAGCGTCTTCTTTCGCAGCTCTCGCCGCAGCCGCCGGCATCCTACCATTGCGTGTCATCCCAATCCTCGCCCCTCGTCGCGTCCGGGTAAGCAGACCCTTGCCACTGTCGTTAACTGCCCGTGCGGCCTTGGAGAGCCATCCTGACGTGGTTCGTGCGAGTGCCGTCTTCGGGCCTCCAAACTGGTCAGGAGCCACGAGCCAGGTTGTGTCTGAGTCCGAAGAGCCTGGGACCACCCGATCCGCTACGCTGTATGCGTTATCATTGAGGCCTGTGGTTCCTGCCGCGCCAAGTGTCCTCGTGGTTGCGGTTCCTGAAAGCAGCCCTGCGGTTCCTTCTCTCGTCGTCACGGCCCACTCTGACCCGCTTGGACTACAAGTGTCTACTGTCTCGGGTGACCCTGTTGGTACGCTCCATCTAGTCGGTGGCCGCTTCGTGGCCGAGATGTCGCCATCCGCTGAAGCCCTTCCCGATGCACGGAGGGGATTCTTTCGCTGCGTTATCTTGTGTCTTGCCGCCAGGGTCACTGAGGACTGTCTCGAAATCTGTGAATTGTGCGAAGATCCCATCACTTGTGCAGCTTGCGCCGCGTGTGCGGGAATCGATTTAGGTATCTGTGCGCTTCAATGTACACTCGGGTTCTAGCCCCACGCAGGGCTTCGACAGTCCACCGACACGAGGAGGCGCGTCGTATGATTGACTACGAGCTTGATGGCAAGGGACCGGCTACAGTATTTCTTCATCCAGTATCGTATGATCGGCGGCTGTGGTCGGGAGTTGTGCGGTTACTCGCAACGTCGTACACGTGTGTATTGCCGAATGAACGCGGTATCGGAGCGTCGCCACTGTCCGAGGCTAAAGCGGACAGGGTAGAGGATGTCATGGAGCTAGTGGCGCACCTCGAGCTGGACGAGATCGCACTCGTCTCCAGTTCCACTTCGACAGCTACCGCGTTGGCCATTGCTCTAGACGGGGGTGTACCGGTTCGATCTGTGGTTCTCATCCAGCCCGCTCTTCCTGAGTATGTGGACCCCCGAAGCGAACGTTACGTAGGGGATGTGATGGATCGTGCCAGGGGAAACGCGATGTTGAAACTTGTTGGACTCGAGGTGAGGAGCGTGGCTCGTCGGCGTCGGGGCAGGAACATGAGTGTCCGGGACCTGCAATGGGACGCTACCGACACAAGCGAGGCACTGTCTTGGCAGGCCGTCGCCGATGACATGATCGCGGATTTCAAGAAGCGTGCCAAACATCTACAGAAGTACCGACCTATAAGGGTTGCGAACCGCCTCGGTAACCTGACAACCCCAGTGACGCTGGCGCCGGTGCTGAGCAAGCAGGCAGACCAGCGGGCTGCGGCGCTCGAATTGACCAGCAGGCTCGCTCACGAGCTCGAACACACAGCGGTCGTGGAGCTAGAGAGCGAGTGGGGCGAGCTAGTGGTGCTCGCCGATCCTGAACGAGCAGCCCAGGTCGTAAAGCAGGCGATTGGCTAAGCGTCGTCGTTCGAATCGCGTTATCGAGCGGGGCGCGTTGTGACCGACCCGGGTCGGACGCGCACCCCTACATGTCCACCTATTTCACCGGCCTTCCGGACGTCGCCGAGAAGGTGGTGTCTAACCTCGTGGCTCAGTCAAGGCACTACATTGGGGTGAACTCGCAGTTCTACGACCTTTCATAGGGATATGCCCGTGCTTCGACACCGGCGACGGGGCTCTGCGTGTTAAACCAGTACCCGACCATCACCATCAACGTGTACGCTCATCGGCACTACACGTTCTCGGGCACTGCCCCCAACTGACTGGAGATGACATGGAGGACAGCCTGCGGATAAGAACTCTCCGTAAGCTTGGTGAACCTCGCCACTGGACACCTTTCGGCTGGATCGGGTACCTCTTTGTCTTGTACCTGGTCTTCGCATTGCTGGTTGGCCTGGCCGCGGATGTCGCCCATGTGTTGCTGCCCAGCACTCTCCACGTCACCGTAATCTCAGGTCATCTCAAGCAGCCGCCGACTTCCCCCGGCTGATGTAGTTCGTTCGGTTGCGGCTCTCCGGGAACAATGAAACGGAAAGCCACGGTAAGCACTCCCGAGGGGGCCCCACCCGCTACTCAACCCGACGGCCAGGCCCTCCTCGTCGTTCGGAACTTCGTCGGTCTCGCGGGACTGGGCCTGATCGCTGCGCCGCTGGTCGGTTCGAGCGCCGCCGCGTTCCTCCCAGTTGGCGATGTCGTTGTCAACGTCTCGCTGGGGGAGGGCCCAACGGGCCAGATCGCGCCTTGGGCCTGGACGCTCCGACCTGCCACGGACCCCATCGGATGGTGGGTGGCTGTAGTGACGGCCACGGCCGGCTGCGCCCTGTTCCTCGCCGTTGGTCCCCGCCAGCGTCCAGAGGAACGACTCCGCGGTTGATACGTTCACAGACCGGCTCCACCGCCTCACCTGGGCCGATTGACGGCAGCACCAGGTGGCGAGCAAGCCTGTTCCTTCCTCTGCCGGGCGACAAGCTGTACACGTGGGGTGTACCCCAGCCGGACGTTAGGAGTGAGCGGCGGGGGCCGTCAGTTTGGGGTCCGTTTGGTATTTGGTTGACACTTCGCTCGCACGCTCTTAGGGTCCAACCTGACACTTCGGGTCGGGAGGAGACGATGAGCGGTCAGCAGGTCGGCTACATCAGGGTGAGCGCCATCGACCAGCGCAGCGACCGCCAGCTCGACGGCGTGCCGCTCGACCGGACCTTCACCGACACGGCATCGGGCATGGACGTACGCCGGCCGGAGCTGGAGGCGATGGTCGGCTTCGTCCGCGACGGCGACACCGTGGTCGTGCACTCCATGGACCGCCTGGCCCGCAACCTCGATGACCTACGATCGATCGTGCGCAAGCTCACCGCCAAGGGAGTACAGGTCCACTTCGTCAAGGAGCAGCTCACCTTCACCGGCGACGACACCGCGATGGCGAACTTGCTGCTGTCGGTGATGGGCGCCTGCGCAGAGTTCGAGCGCTCCTTGATCCGGGAGCGCCAACGCGAGGGCATCGAGCTGGCCAAGAAGCGGTGCGCCTACCGGGGACGCAAGAGGCCCCTGAACGACGACCAGGTGGCCGAGCTGCGCCGCCAGGTCGAAGACGGCGTACCGAAGGCGGTGCTCGCTCGTGAGCCCGGCGTCAGCCGCGAGACGCTCTACCAGGCCCTGCGCCCTGCCTCGGAACGCGCCGTCGGTGGCCGGGGTCCGGGCGCGACCAACCTCTTGGTGGAGGTGTCCGTATAGGGGCACCCTTGCGAGAATCTTCACCGGGGATACGGGACACCCTCTCGTGGGCAACCCCTCCCGATCACGTAAAGCAGCCTCGCTTCGCGTTCAGGATCCTGCATCGATCGTCGTCACCAAGTCTAGATGTTAGAAGTCCGAGCACCCAGACCGATCGTGGTTTGCCCGAGCTGAAGCGTTCGCCCGCATACCCGGACGACCGCAGGATCGTGCGTGACAACGACGACGGTGACCCCCGCTTGATTCCGGTCCTGTAGCAGGCGGAGCACCACGTCACGGTTCCCGGCGTCCAGCGCGCCCGTCGGCTCATCAGCCAGCAGCAGTTCAACAGGACGCAGCAGCGCGCGGGCACACGCCAGGCGTTGCTGCTCACCACCTGAGAGCGTAGCGACCGGCTGCTCCAAGGCAACGTCGAGATCGACCGCGCTGAGCGCATCGCATCCTTCCAACCTCTCCGAGCGGCGCCGGTGGCGGACAGGGGCGCCGTGAGATTCGAGCGCGCCGTACCCTCGTCTATGAGGGCGAAGTTCTGGAACAGGTATGCCACTTTGCTACGCAGGAGCTGCCGCCCGACCCGGCTCCGCAGCTCCGGGTTGCGAACACCACAGATCTCGACAGTCCCGGCATCGGGCTGCTCAAGCATGCCCAGGATGTTGAGCATCGTCGACTTGCCCGAGCCGCTAGGCCCTGTCACCGCGACCATTTCGCCGCGGCCGACCGATAGGTTGAAGTGATCTAGCACCCCGCGCCTCCCGTAGGACTTTCTGACATCCGTCATTGCGGCAACGTGGTCGGCCGGTTCCGCCATTACCACTCCTTCTTCAGCAGGACCGCTATCGCCTGTCGCCTGTCGTTCGCGCCGCAGCATAAACAGCACAGAGAGGGCGCACTCGATAATGGCAATCGCAACGAAGCTTGCCGTCACTCGGAACAGGGCCGAACCCATCGCACCAGAGGGACCGAAATCAAATTGGAGCTGTTGTCAGCCCAAACTGATTGCCTACAGGAGACATGCAATAGGGTCGCCCGTCAAAGGCAGAGACCACCGTGAACGAAAACTAGGGCCTCGACCTATGCGGTTGAGATAGAGAACGAGGAAGTGACTTATCCACCTGGTGATACGTCGTAGGTCGTTTGCAGCCAACGAAGGACCAGATGTCCCGATAAAACTAACTCACCAAGGAATTACCCATCCAAGACAGCACCGATCGCAGCATCAACCGAGCCTGCTGACTCAAGCCAAACCCGAGACCTGCGCGCTCGGGGTGCGGCATGAGCCCGACAACATTACCCTCGAGGTTGGCCAAACCTGCGATATCGTTGGCCGAACCGTTGGGATTCTGTAGGTAACGTAGGACCACCTGTCCCTCGGCCTCAAGTCGCTCGAGGGTGGCAGCATCGGCTGTGTAGTTGCCCTCAAAGTGATTGATCGGGAGGGACAACTCCTCCCCAACCGTCATCTCGCTGGTCAACACCGATCGATTCTGCTCCACCCGTACCCTCGTCTCACCACAGACGAAACGCAGCCCGGCATTGCGCTGGAGTGCCCCTGGGAGCAGGCCAGCCTCGGTAAGGACTTGAAATCCATTGCAGATACCAAGCACCCTACCACCGCTCTCACTGTAACGTCCAACGGCCTCCATGATAGGAGAAAAGCGCGCAATCGCACCGGTCCGGAGGTAGTCACCATAGGAGAATCCCCCCGGGATGATGACGGCATCGTAGTCGTCAAGGCGCTGCTCACGATGGCCGATGAGCACACTTTCGACACCAAGCTCATGGTACGCCCCTTGGACATCGAACTCACAGTTCGTACCCGGGAAGACGATGATCCCAATCACTTGAGCTCCTCGACATCGAGGATGACAAAGGTTTCGATCACCGGATTCGCCAGGAGGCGTTCAGCCAACGACCCGATTGCATCACGGGCCGCTGCCTCCGACGCATAGTCGCCTTCTACCTCAAAGGACTTCCCGGCATGCACGCTGTCAACCTCGCGATAGCCGAGCTGGTGCGCGGCATCATGGATCGCCTTTCCCTCTGGATCGCTGATGCCTGTCTTTGGCATGACCCGCACACTCACGCGATAGCGCATCGTCACTCACCCTCTCCTTCTGTTGTCCATCAGCAATTACTCTTCGCTGCCGGTTGCATCGCTTGTCTCGTGCAAGCCGTTCTCACAGGACTCGTCAGCGAACCAATCGATACTGGGGCCGGCGAGTCACTCGTCATTGCTCGTAATGGCACCTCAGCGCCTACGGTCATCTCGATCCACCGAGACCCGGACCCAAAATCACGAGACATCGCTCCCACGATAGCCACGACTTACACCAGGCCACGCAGTAAACAATTGACCCGAGAGGCTTTCGTAGACCTCAACGTAGGCAGAACGCACGCGCTCGACGATCGCATCGTCTAAGGTCGGTGCGGCTCCATCACCTCGAAAACCCTGCTTGCTCAGCCAATCGCGAAGCAGCTGCTTATCGAGCCACATCGGGTCAACCCCCGGCTGACCTCGCACGATACGACTCGAGTCAGGGGTGGCGATCTCGTCAGCGAGCGCAAGCTCATCGCCGATGAAGCCAAACTCGAACTTCGAATCGACAAGCGTCAGGTGATGGTCTCGAAACCACGCAGCCAGGGTGAGATAGATCTCCTTGGTGCGCTCTTCGAGCTGGCTCGCCAACTCACTCCCGTGTAGGTTGCGCAGCTCGGCACCTGTCAATGGGCGGTCGTGTCCGGTGGACTCCTTGGTGGTCGGCGTAAAGATGGGCTCGGTTAGCTCATCGCCAAACGAGAGGCCAGCTGGGAGTCTTACGCCCTGAACCTCGCCGGTTCTCCGGTACATCTCGTAGGCACTACCGACCAGATAGCCGCGTGCCACGCACTCCACGGGCACCATGTTTGCCCGCTCAACCAGGGTCGCCCGTCCGAGAAATTCCTCACTGACATCGGTTACGACCCCGACGAAATGGGTGCGAAAGCGACTCCTGATCGCTGCAAACGCGGTGGCACTGATCGCGCTGAGCAGTCGCCCTTTATCGATGACTGGCTCATCAAAGACCCGATCATAGGCGCTGATACGATCCGTCGCCACCATCAACAACTGCGTGGGGTCATCGCGGATCGCGTAGACCTCACGGACCTTCCCGGACGCTATGAGATCGAGGTCCATTGGCTTTCCTCCAACCCTTTGAGACGATGAAACAGCGGATCAAGATTATCCAAAAGACGATCGAGTGAGGTCAATGCGTTGATCTCATCGCCACTGAGTGGGCATCGCTCATCGGCCATCAACACCTCGCCAAGCTCACCGGCTCCGCCAAGCACCCGTGTCGTCGCCTCCTGAACGATACGGTAGGCGACGTCGCGCTCGAGTCCAGTGCGCACCATCGCGAGCAGCAGGCTCTGTGAGAAGATCAGCCCGTGCGTTGTGGCCAGGTTACGCGCCATCGACTCCTCGTGCACGACGAGGTCCCCCACAAGCCGATCAAAACGTGTCACCATGTAGTAGACCAACTGAAAAGCATCGGGGATCATCATGCGCTCCACCGACGAGTGCGAGATATCGCGCTCGTGCCAGAGGGAGACGTCCTCGAGGGCTGGGATGACAAAGCTGCGCGCCAGGCGTGCCATACCACAAAGACGCTCCGAGAGGATCGGATTGCGCTTGTGGGGCATGGCCGAGGATCCCTTCTGACCTGGGGCGAATGGCTCCTGGACCTCCATCACCTCGCCCCTTGCGAGGTGGCGTATCTCGAGGGCACCGCTCTCGATCATCGCTGCCGTCGAGGCCAATGCCATGATGACCTCACAGTGTCGATCCCTCCCGATCACCTGGGTTGCAGGGGCGGGTTCAAGATCGAGGCTCGCTAGCGCCATCGCCTCAAGCGCTGGGGAGACGTTCGAATAGGTTCCAACGGCTCCAGAGAGCTTGCCAACGGCCATCTGGCGGCGAGCCCGCACCAGCCGGGTACGCTCGCGATCCAAAGCCAGCGTCCAAAGGGCAAGCTTGGCTCCAAAGGTAGTGGGTTCGGCCGCCATCCCGTGGGTGCGACCCAACATCGGAGTTCGCCGGTAGCGCAACGCCTGGGTGCGCAGCGTTGCCAAAAGGTGATCCACCGCGCCGAGTACCAGGTCCATCGCGGCAACGATCTGCAGCGAGAGCGCCGTGTCCACGATGTCAGACGAGGTCAGACCGAAATGGATGAACCGGGCGGCCTTGGCGTCATAGGCAGCCTGCAAGACGTCGACAAAGGCCGCCAAATCGTGGTTGGTGATCGCCTCCCTGGCAAGCACCTGCTCGACAAAGGCATCGTCGATCGCCACCTCATGGGCAAAGAGCGGAGCCACCTCGGCTGCATCGAGTTCGCCGGCATCAGCCATTGCACGCACGACCGCAAGCTCGACGTCGCGCCAGAGGCGCATACGGTTGCGGTCGGAGAAGATCGCTGTCAGCTCCGCTGACTCGTACCGTGGAATCATCTACTGCTCCTTCGTCGTTGGAGTCATCTCATCTCGCGGGCACCGCATTGACAACATCAACCTACGTAAGACCCTATATCCCGGCGAACGACCAGCCCATCAAAGTTAATACGTTCGATTCCCCGATAGGCTCGCTCTCTTGCTGCGTGTGGATCAGCACCGAGACCGGTCACCGCCAGAACACGCCCACCGTTGGTGACGAGCTCTACCGTATCACGACGCTCAGGCCCGGGCACCTCGAGTTGACCCTTTACACTCGCGGCAAAGACGCTGACTCCGAGCAATGCCCTGGCCTCATCGATCCCGGTAATCACCTGTCCGGTGATGGGATGCTCAGGATAGCCGGGCGTCGCTACGACGACCGTAGCGCAACACTGCGAGGACACCTCGAGGGGTGGTATCGTCTCACCAACTGCGGCCGCCAGCATGGCTTCTCCAAGGCCTCGGGTGATCCGTGGCAGGACGGCTTCAGCCTCTGGATCTCCGAGACGGACGTTGTATTCGACGAGGCGAGGGCCTCTCGTGGTGAGCATGACACCGGCATAGAGGATCCCGCGATACTCGATGCCGCGCTCGCCGAGGCGCGCAAGCGTTGGCTCGATGATCGTCGCGGCCACCGTGTCGACAACCTCGCTCTTGACCCCGGGAACCGGCGAAATCGATCCCATACCACCAGTGTTGGGGCCAAGATCACCATCGCGCAATCGCTTATAATCACGCGCCTCCGGTAGGAGGACGAAGTCACGTCCGTTGCACAGCGCAAAGACGGAGAGTTCTGGTCCCACCATCGGCTCCTCGATCACGACACGGGTACCAGCCTCACCGAAGGCCGTGCCGGACAGTTTGGCAACAAGGTCTTGATATGCCTCCTGGCGATCGTTGGTGACGAGGACACCCTTCCCAGCAGCCAAGCCGTCGGTTTTGATCACATAGGGCGGTCCGAACCGATCCAACAACTCACTGCCCTCCGCAACGGAGGTGGCGACCCCAAAGGCGGCAGTGGGCACCCCGGCCTCGGCACAGATCTGTTTGAGAAAGGCCTTCGAACCCTCGAGTCGCGCACCCTCAGCACCCGGGCCAAGCGTGACGATGCCCCCCTCATTGAGTCGATCGGCCAGTCCAGCGACCAACGGAGCCTCCGGCCCTATGACGACCAGATCAGGCGCCAGCTCGGACGGGTCGCGGTCAGAGACCTCGACATCGCGGCTCATGCCGGCGTTTCCTGGGGTGACGATCACCTCGTGATCGGCCGAGAGGTTTCGCGCCAAGGCGTGTTCTCGCGCCCCGGAACCAACGACAACAATTCTCATCCGCGAAGGTCCACGACCTGGTCGCGACCTGGCCCAACTCCAAGCCAGGAGATCGGTACCTGTCCCTTGTCTTCGAGGAAGCTAAGGTAGTTCATGAGCTCTTTCGGGAGATCGGAGCGCGTGCGACAGTCCCCGATGTCGCATCGCCATCCGGGAAAGTCCTGATAGACCGGCAGGGCCTTGTGCAGATCAGACTGATGATACGGGAGATCCTCGGTGTAGTCGTCGTTGACGGTGTAACCGATGCAGACTTTGACGGTGTCGAGAGCATCGAGAACATCGGCCTTGGTGATCGCCAAGTCCGTCAGCGAATTGATCGCCGCGGCGTGGCGCAGCATCGGTAGGTCAAACCAGCCAACACGGCGACGGCGCTTGGTGTTGGTCCCGTATTCGTGACCGCGATCGACAAGAAGATCACCGATCTCGTCGGTCAGTTCAGACGGGAATGGGCCAGCGCCCACTCGGGTGATATAAGCCTTGGCGACACCCATCACCCGGTCGATCTGGCGGGGTCCAAGCCCGGTGCCGGTACAGGCGCCTCCGGCCGTTGGGTTCGATGACGTGACATACGGGTAGGTGCCGTGATCGAGGTCGAGAAAGGTCGCCTGCGCGCCCTCAAGAAGAATTCCCTTCCCTTGGTCATACAGGTCATGGAGCAACTTTACGGTGTCAACGATGCGTGGCGCCATGCGAGGTGCATATTCGCCAAGGTAATCCTCGAGAATCTGGTCGGCATCGACCGGTAACCGGTTGTAAATCTTGGCCAAGATCTGGTTCTTCTCCTTGAGTACCACCTCAAGCTTCTCGGCAAAAATCTTCTCATCGAGCAGGTCCTGCACCCGCAACCCAATTCGTGTCGACTTATCGGCATAAGCCGGACCGATACCCCGGCGGGTGGTACCGAGTTGATTCTTTCCGAGAAAACGCTCTGTGAGGCGATCGATCTCGTGATGATAGGGCATCACGAGATGGGCGCTACCGGAGACCACCAGTTTCGACGTATCTATCCCTCGACTCTCAAGTAGGTCGAGCTCCTCAAAGAGAACTTTAGGATCGACCACGAGGCCGTTAGCAATGACGGCGGTAACGTGCGGATAGAGAATGCCACTGGGCACCAACTGCAGTGCGAAGGTCTCTTCTCCGACGACGATGGTATGGCCGGCATTGTGTCCACCTTGATAGCGAACGACTGCCGCCATATCGGCGGCGAAGAGATCGGTAAATTTGCCCTTTCCCTCGTCGCCCCACTGGGTTCCCAACACAACGGTGGTACTCATCGAAATCTGCTCCCTTATGCGATCATCACGACGATGGCCGTGGCCGGTGACTAGCTTACCTCCCCGCACAAGGCATGCCTTGCCGTCTCTGTCGGTGCCCCGCCTCCATCTGGACGGGCGCACGCTGATCGGGTGTCCAATATGGCCCACGCCTTTGGAAGCTGTTTTGTTCGAGCTGTCACACGCCGGTTACCTATGAGATGCCACGCCCAAAGCCAAGAACCAGCACTGGTTGACAATCTGGAGCTAGTATAACAAAGCTGATGCCAAGAGATGACAAGATCAACGGCGATTCGACGTATTGAGCTATTGCGTCTGCTCTAGCTCACGCACGACACGTACTCACGTGCGCAGACCTCAGTACGCTTGAGTTCAGTTTCTGCGGTTGAGTTTCTTGGGTTCTCTATGCTGCGGTGCTGAGCCTCACTCAATATCAAAGGCTTACACGCGCACCGCATCCGACACCGAGAGGACCATATCCGACGCCAAGGGGGCAGGGGTGTTTCCAACTGTAGGACTCCGAACGTAGGCACTCGGCTCGGAGCTTGACACACAAACGTGGTCTCCCCTTGGGTAATACCATATTACGTTTTCAATGCAGGGGTGGTGTAGTTGCGCGACGCCTTGTCTCGCACACCCGGCATCGTCCCATCCATTCCTGGTCGACCGAGTGCAACCCAATTCGATTGCAATCCGACAGGGGCCTAACCTCTTCTGTGGCGAAGATAAATGGCAATGATGGTGTTACCAGGCCATCTCGATGGCAGTGGTGTAGTTGCAAGAATGAGGATCGAAATCACGTTCGCGCAAACTGAGACCTTTACAAATTCAAGAAAATCACAGCAAAAACTCGACAGTACTTCAGAGTTGGAGGTCTCGTAACGGAAGGGGCCGTCGTTGTCCGCGCATCTCTAGGATCAAGGTGCACTAAAATTGCACTACTCGTACCACTGTGGTAAGCAGGGTTGAAAGCCAGGAGCCAATATAATGATTTCAAGCTGAACGCTTGGTTGGTTTATTACTTTCAACATTGCTAATATACTACGACAGATGGTCATGGATGGACAGCAATAACAATCGCAAACTGATAGCGATGAGCTGTTAGGTACAAGAAGTTGATTACAGGCTATCACCTTGGAATCGAATGAGTCTCTGAAAGGCAGGGAGAACAACATGGCAGAAAGAGGAGCGACAAGTTCGTTGCGACTGGAGAACAAGGCAATCAATGATTATCTTGCTCACCTCGAGACATCAAAGCCCCGTCGCGGTCGTAAGCGTGACGTTGGTAAGGTGCGTTCACAGCTTGAGGAAATTGAGAAGAGACTGACGGAGGTCTCCGGCATCCGGCGCGTCGACCTGCTCCAGAAGAGGGCAGATCTCAACCTCGAACTTGAGCGGCTTGGGTCGGCCAACGATGGAACACAATTAGAGAAGCTCTTCGTGGAGTACGCGGGTTCCTACTCTGCTCGCAAGGGCATCCGCTACGAGACCTGGCTCG
This sequence comes from Ferrimicrobium sp., assembly GCA_022690815.1. Lineage (NCBI taxonomy): Bacteria > Bacillati > Actinomycetota > Acidimicrobiia > Acidimicrobiales > Acidimicrobiaceae > Ferrimicrobium > Ferrimicrobium sp. The sequence continues at coordinate 34,552 of JALCZJ010000021.1, read as the reverse complement.
AGGCCGGCGTTCCCGCGGCCGTGCTCGCCAAGGCCGGCATTCGTCCTCACGCCTAGCCACGAGATCGATCCTCGTGCGAGGCTGCGGTCGGGAATTGTTGACGAACCAGGTGATCAAAGGATCAGTGTTTCACACTTCGCCCTCGTAGGGCGACCGTGAGATCTCCCCTATATTATTATTTGCCGGTGGGGCTGCCCTTGCGAAGAGGGCTGGCCCCCGGTGATCCGTCTTGTGGCTTAACCACATCAGATGGCTGACGCTCTATGGAGCCACAGTGGGTTTGCTCACCGGAAACCGGTGTTAGCACCCACGCACGTCCTGTGTTCGCCAACTCACCGGCGAGGATAGTGCAAGCTGGGTTCATGTCAGCAGTATCGAATCTCGTACAAAGGTTCGACGCTCAGTGAACCTCGAGAATTGTATTTGCGTGTGAACCCGGCGCATCGTCTGGCGCAACCAGACAAGACCTTGGACGTGCCAGATGGTCGGGGTTATCACGTTACCGGAGCAGAAGCGGACCACGCATGTGAGGCCGTACCTCAATCCGGTGTCCCACAAACGCGAAGCGGCTCTCCCCATCGCGGTACAAGGCGCAAGACCCTCACAGACACGCTCTCGACACTAACTTGAGATCGGAATCGGGTTTGAGTCGTGATGGAGGTAACCCTTTGTGCTTGCCTGGTGAAAGTCCAGCACGCGAATCATTGCCCTCGCCGTTGGGGCAGTGTGCCAAGGGAAAATTCCTTGATCGCTGATGAACGACATCTGTCGACCTCCAACCGTCGTTCGAGGAGGTTGCTGTGAGCTTCGACGTCTCTCTTGATGCCCCTTGGACCGGTAGGGACCCCGTCCGCCTCATGGTCACCAAGGCCACGAGATGTCGCACTGTCCCGCTTCGTGATGTCACTGAAGACGATATCGTCGATGAGAATGCGGGCTGACAACAGCTCCAATGTTCTTATCTAATATTTATCAATACTGATTTTATCTATAGATATCAGCCAGTTAGTCTCGATCGGTGCAGCCGCTAGAGAGCTAGGCGTTCATCCATCCACTCTTAGGCGATGGGAAGAAGAAGGACGCATTGATCCACCAGAAAGGACAACAGGAGGAGATCGGCGCTATGACTTGGCTCAACTACGTCGCTTAGCGCCCCATCTGGCACCATCATCACGTGCTACGATAGCATACGCTCGAGTATCGACCAGTGGGCAAAAGGATGACCTTACTCGCCAAGTAGCTCTACTAGAGAGCTTCTGCGCCGCCCAAGATTGGACCTATGAGGTAATATCCGACGTTGGGTCTGGCCTTAACTATAACAAGCGAGGCTTGAAACAACTCATTCACCGTATTTGCTCTGGCGAAGTCGGAAGACTAGTCCTTAGTCACAAGGACAGGTTGCTACGCTTTGGCTCAGAGTTAGTATTCGCACTATGCGAACAGTTCGGCGTCGAGGTGATTATCATCAACGCGAGTGAAGATTCGTCGTTTGAAGAAGACCTTGCTAGCGACGTGATTGAAATTGTCACGGTATTTTCTGCCAGACTATATGGAAAGTCATCAGAACAAACAGGTCATGGATCAACTACGAGAAGCAACCAGGGATATCAGCGCATGACACGTTGTCAGAGCCTCGTCCTGGGGTTCTTACCATGAAGCGAACGCTACGACTGGCTACTTTGCCCCTGAACAAGGGTAAGTACGAAGAGCTGTGCTCGGTGATTGCGAACTATACCGATGCCAAGCGTGTCTTTGTCACTCGTCTTCGACAGCCTCGCCTGTGGCATCTCCTTGATCGAGGGAGAAGCTTTCGTGACCATGCCAAGCAGCAGGGCCTGTACCCAGCCGGTCTCAATGTTCACCTCGTAGACCAGGCAGCCTTTGATGCCGTCGATACTTGCGTCCGCCATATTCAGTCTCGTTTGGCTATCGGTAACGTTAAGGCAAAGATTGGGCGGCGATTCATAAACGAGAAGGAGAGGCATTATGCCTACGCTTGTCTCGCCCGATACTCGGCCATCGGGCGGATCATGTGCGCTGGTGTGCCCGAGATACCCACGGTGACGCTCGACCCAGATGTACGAGCCAGGATTGTCTCATATCTGCATCGTGTGATACGAAACGCACTCGATGACACGTGGCCCACCGTCATTGAGTCTCGCCAGATGTCTTTGGACTCGACGCTCTACTCAGTGTCAGACAACGATACCAGGCGTTATGTCAAGGTAGTTGGCAAAACTCAGGCCAAGCGCATGGTGTTACCGCTTGCGGGTAGGTCACGGGTATCTGGCAACATCCGTGTCGTGCTCGATGACCAGCAAAGACGCACCTTTATCCACGTGAGCTATGACATCACGCCCCTCGATGGGGCAACAGGAGAACCAGTCGCCCTTGACTGGGGAATTACCGAGGTCTGCACCGATGACGCTGGAGTGCATCATGGCAAGGAGTACGGCCAGGCTTTGACATCCATGACCGAAGGCCGGACCAAGACCGGCAAGGCGAGAAACAAGCTTCGCGCGCTCTCCAAGAAGGACGTTGGCTCTAAGCGTGCCAAACGCATCGCGAGAAACAACCTCGGCACCAAGAAGCAACAAGCCAGACTCCGACGCTTTCAGGCCCAACTTCAGACGATATCAGGTGCCACCATCAAAGAAGTGATATACGGTGATGGCAACAGGACCCGCGCAAACGGTAGAGTCAAACAACTTCCCAGTCAACGACCACGAGCAATCATCACCGAAGACCTCTCCCACTTACGTGGCAAGGCCACATCCAAGAAGATCTCTCGACTCTGTGCGTCATGGGCAAGAGACGAGAATCAAGAACGCCTGACGGTACATGCCTATGTTGGAGGTTCCAACATGAAAGCAGTCAACGCGGCCTACACCAGCCAAACGTGTCCCAAGCCATCGTGTGGGTATGTCTCTCGTGACGACCGACATGGGGATGCGTTTCATTGTCGTAATCCACACTGGGATTGCAACCGGCGGGGCGATGTAGATCACGTGGCTGCCATGAACCTCAAATTAAGGATCAAAGATCGCGAGATCAGCCGGTTCACTCCGTACAAGGATGTGAAGAAGATCCTTAACGAGAGGTTCTGTACGCCGAATCCAAAGTCATGGCATCCAACCAGATGCCAAGACTACCGCTCACGCCATTACCCCAAGCACACCACAGTCGCCAACAACGACAGTTAGAGACATGAACAGTGTCGAACGTATGAGTCCTGTTCCCGTGGTGGGGACAGGGGAGACTCGACGGCTGGGGAGCGAAAAGAAAGGGAGTGCTTAACATTGATTAAGTATTCTGGAGCGGCACATGGGTGCTCACGATAACCAGAGAATCCATCGGAGACCACCTCGGGTCACGGTCACAGGCCCTGGTATCACGTGTGGTGGCGATCCTGTGGCCATGGTAAGGGCGTACACTAAAAGTCAACAATCACCAAGCCGACTACTGCAACGACCCAGCAGCCAATGGGGACCAAGGTTGCTTGATCGCGGATAAACGGGGATTGCGCTCTCATAGGCTCAACTGTGTTCACATGCAAGCCGAGCCGTCCAATGGTCTCACAGTGCCGCATCTGGCCAAGGCATTGGGGCGGCGAGGCATTGGGCTGGGCACTGGGCTGGGGTACTGTACCGTGCTCTCGATTCCTTGCACTCCACACCGATCAAGCGAGCTCCCCACGCAAACCTTCGGTCCTGTTCAACCAAAGCACGGGTTCGCACTCAGGTGTGTTAGACGAGTCGTCGCAAGTGCCTCTGTTTACTCGATCGAGCAATTTCGATCAAATGCCGACTAGGCAGAGAGGCGCAAGCGTGCTAAGGGTAAGCTCCATGAGCGTGGAGAGCGAAATCTATCGGCCCCTAGGGCTTACCGACGACGAATTTGACCTCATCGTTCATCAGTTGGGCCGAGAGCCCAATCTCGTTGAGCTTGCCATGTTCTCCATCATGTGGTCCGAACACTGTTCGTACAAGTCTTCACGACTCCATCTTCGCAGACTGCCGACCTCAGGCCCGCGGGTCATCATGGGGCCAGGTGAGAACGCCGGCGTGGTCGCCGCAACTGAAGAGATCTCGGTCGCACTACGGATGGAGAGTCACAACCACCCCAGCGCCATCGAACCGACCCAAGGAGCGGCAACCGGTGTCGGGGGCATCCTCCGAGATATCTTCACCGTCGGCGCTCGGCCAATCGCGCTGCTGGACTCACTCTGGATGGGGAACCAAGATGATCCCCAATCTCGTTGGATCTTCGACGGCGTGGTCGGGGGGATCTCCTCCTATGGCAACGCCGTCGGAGTGCCAACCGTCGGGGGTGAGATTCATTTCGCGGCACCATACGGTGCCAATCCACTGGTCAACGTGGTCGCAGTCGGCATTGCCCACACCGACCGGCTCGTCAGAGCGCTGGCCTCCGGTGCTGGCAACCATGTCGTTCTCTTGGGGGCCACAACCGGCCGTGACGGTATTGGAGGTGTCTCCGTGCTTGCCTCGAGCGGGTTCGATGCAACCTCTGCTGAGAAACGCCCATCCGTGCAGGTGGGTGACCCGTTCGAGGAGAAGAAGCTCATCGAGGCTTGTCTTGAGCTCCTCGACAAAAAGCTAGTCGTCGGCATTCAGGACCTTGGGGGTGCTGGCCTGACCTGTGCAACCTCCGAGACCGCCGCGAACGCCGGTAACGGCATCAGCGTCTGGGTCGATCGCGTCCCGGTACGGGAGCAAGGAATGAGTCCTATGGAGATCCTGTGCTCCGAGTCCCAAGAGCGCATGCTCGCCATCGTCACGCCGACCAACTTGGAGGCGGTGCTCGCCATCTGTGAGGCGCAAGAGGTGCTCGCTACCGTCATCGGAGAGGTCACACCCCCCGACGAAGATGGGTCATACGCGGGGCGCGGAGTGCTACGAGCCTACTTCAAGGACGCAATGGTGGCCGAGATACCAGCATCAGCCCTCGCCGACGAGGCTCCACTCTACGAGCGAGCTATCAAGGAGCCGATCGAGTTTCGCGAGCGATCTCGTCGTGAAGTTGCGGTGCCAAGCGACTGGCACGAGATCGCTTATCGTGTCCTCGATGCCCTCTCCTTTGACCCGAAGGCCATCTATTCACGCTACGATCACATGCTCTTTCGCAACACCCTCGTATCTCCTGGGGCTGACGCCACCCTGCTTCGCGTCCAAGCGCCAGGTATTGGATCAACGGACCTCGCGATGGCGCTTTCCGTCGATGGCAACCAACGCTGGTCCAGGGCTGATCCACAATATGGGACCCAAGCGGTGGTAGCAGAGTCGCTCGCCAACCTCACCTGTGTTGGGGCCACCCCGGTCGCGCTCGTCGATTGCCTCAATTTCGGTAACCCCGAGCATCCTGAGGTCATGTGGCAGTTCTCACTCGCCGTCGATGGTATTACCGAGATCTGCAGCGCGCTTGGCGTCCCGGTCGTCGGGGGCAACGTCAGCTTCTACAACGAAGCACATGGATCCGACATCGACCCGACCCCAGTGGTATCGACCATCGGCTTTCGGCCAAAGCCACACCGCCCGGTCCCCGATCCACGACGCGCCCATGGCACGGTGGTTCTCGTTGGTACCGGCGAGGTGCCAACACTCACAGGATCGGTATTCGCATCGATCGTCGGTGATGATGCAGGGGCATTCCCAGCCATCGATATCGAGCGACTCGGTCATCTCCTCCAGGTGGTAGCGTCGCTGGTCGAGGGTGACGAGCTTGTCAATGCTGCCCACAACCTCGGCTCTGGGGGCCTCCTCGGTGGTGCCATGCGGCTCGCTCGACTCGCCCGCCAAGGGATCACGATGCACGACCTAGGCGCACAAGATGGTAGCTCAGAGGCCATAGCGCTCCTCGGGGAGCATCCCAGCCGCTTCCTGCTCACCACCGAGACCCCTGAGGCACTCTGCTCCCACCTCGATCAGGAGGGTCTCGAGGCCGCCGTCATCGGGGTACTCGGCGGCAACCAGCTCGTCTACAAAGACTGGTTACACCTCGATCTTGGACCATCAGACGAAGGTGAGCTCCGATGACACCCCCAAAGCGCCGTCGTAGCCAAGCCCCAAGCCCCATCACCAACCTTGGCGACGCCGAGGTCCTGAGCGAGGTCGATTACCTGCACCTCGTCCTCGATAATCGAGCGATCGAGCGCGACGACCTGGCTCGCCAAATCGCCGAGCGTAACACTCAGCTCGCCCAGATGCACGACTCCACCAGCTGGCGGGTGACCAAGGGACTCCGCCTCGCCTCTCACACGCTCACGACAGAGATCGCACCACGACTCGTCAAGGCTTTACAGCAAAACCCGCAACTCGGTGCCCTCATGCGCAAGTATCGCCCCTCAATAGTGCCTGTCGATCCCGTCAAGGGGGGGGACAACGCCACCGTGGCAGAGTCGGGCCCAGATACCACATCTGAGGCTGCGGTCGATGAACTCGACATCGAACCCTACCTCAAATGGGTGCGCGAATACGACACCAAGATCGACGAGGGCGCCATCCGTAACTTCACGGACCGGCTTACCCTCCAGCCGACGATCACGATCGTCATGCCAACCTACAACTCGCCCATCGTCTATCTCCGTGAGGCCATTGAGTCGGTGCGAGCCCAGATCTACCCCAAATGGGAGCTGTGCATCGTCGACGACGGCTCCACCACCCCAGAGGTTCTCGACGTGATCAACGAGTATGTCGCGAAAGATGCGCGTATCGTCGCCCACCTACGCCCCGAAACCGGCAACATCGCCACCGCCACCAACGACGGAATTGCGATGGCAACCGGGGACTATGTCGCCTTCCTCGACCACGATGACCTGTTGCGTCCCCACAGCCTGAGCTGGGTCGTGGCTACGATCAATGCACACCCGAACGCCGTCGTTCTCTACTCGGATGAGGACAAACTCACCAGTGATGGGCGACGCTTTAGCCCGTACTTTAAGCCTGACTTCGACCCGATCCTACTCCTGGCGCAGAACTACATGACCCACCTCTTTGTCGTCCGCAGGGCAGAGCTGCTGGCCCTGCGTGGACAACGAACCGGTCTGGATGGGTCCCAAGACTGGGATCTTGCCCTGCGTATCACCGAAGCCGTACGTGAGGATCAGATCATCCACATCCCAGTGATTCTGTATCACTGGAGAATGATCGCCGGTTCGACGGCTATTCGAGTCCAACTCAAACCAGCAGCCCAGCGCGCAGGCATGACGGCAGTCGAGGAGGCACTGGAGCGACGCGGCATGCAAGCCCGACTCGAGCCCGTGCTACAAGATGCCTACCACCTCGTACATTTCATCCCTGCAACCACCCCACACGTCGCCATCATCATCCCCACGCGCAACCATGTGGATCTCCTCGCCCAATGCCTCAGCAGCCTCGAGATAACCGACTACCCCGACTACGAGGTCGTGATCATCAACAATGAGAGTGACGAGCCCGAGACGCTTTCCTTCCTCGAAGAGGTTGCTACTCGCCCACGACATCGCGTCCTGGATTATCCACATCCATTCAACTATGCCGCGATGCACAACTGGGCCATTGGTCAAATCAATGCCGACCTGATCTGCATGCTTAACAACGATACCGAGGCCATGAACCCCTCATGGCTGACCGAGATGGTCGGGATGAGCATGTACGACAACATCGCGGCGGTCGGTGCATTGCTATGGTTCCCGGATCATACGGTGCAACATGCAGGAGTCGTGTTGGGCATCAACGGCGAAGCCGGTCATCGTTACAAACTCAGCAGTGACGATCAATACGGCCATGGCGGCCGAATCATGCTGGCCCAGCGACTCTCTGCGGTCACCGGTGCCGCCATGCTCGCATCGAAGGCCGCCTACGAACAGGTGGGTGGCTTTGACGAAGGGTTCACGGTCTCGCTCAACGACATCGACCTCTGCCTCAAGCTCAGCCAGGCGGGCTATCACATTGGCTACACACCAGCCGCTCAACTCATTCACCACGAGTCCAAGTCCCGTGGCATGGACACCGAGCCGACCAAGAAGGGTCGTTACGGCACCGAGGTGATCCGCTACTGGCACAAATGGGCGCCACAGATCCTGAACGACCCCTATCACAATCCGAACGCCTCCATCGACGACGTCGGCTGTGGTGCCGCATGGCCTCCGCGCGTTGACGTCCCCTGGCTGCCGTTCTACCGGGGCGTTGAACTCCCATGCCCACGGCCAGCGCGTTACTTCCCATCCAACCCGATCGTGCTCGAACCCGGCGCCAAGATCGAATGTCGACTCGACCTTCCCAACGGCATCGACCACACCATCGACCGCGTCGTGATCTGGGCGATGGAGACCGAGCCGTATGCGACCACCCCTCATCGAATCTGGATCGAAGACTCCAGTGCACCGACCGTCCCGTCCTGGCTCCATCTCGATCCGATCACAATCCCACTCGACCCAACCTCGAAGCCAGGCGACACCATCACCATAGGCCACGAGGGGACAACGCCGCTACTCATCGAGGCAGTCACCATCGATCGCGACCTCAACCTACGGCTGCGGGTCGAACAGCGGCTGCACTGACGCTGACCGCGACGATCACAGGAACAATCGGCGATGACAGAGACGATGACAGGGATGATTTGAACGCCATGACAAAGTTACGTGGCCGGGCCCAGCGATCGCCAGATCATCTCGATGGAGCGGATCCAATAAGCGTTCAATAGCACTCCGTCAATGGTGGTTGTGCAGGCATCCACAGGAACACTGCACGCACGCGTCTCACGTTGTGCCGCTCAGCTCGTTGTGCCGCTCAGTACCCACCAGATACAAAAGCGCCTGTCAAAACTCGTGATCTGGACGAGCACCACAGAGCAACCTTCAAGCGAGCGAGCCCGTCACAGCCATCGCTCGCCTTCGGCGGGCGCTTTTGAGTGGTGATCGCGTATGATCACCGAAGCGACCAGGACCAGACGTGGTGCGATCACACCCGCTTGGCCCGCCTGCGCCCGACGGATGCGTCGACGATCACGCTGATGATCAACCCGATGAGCGCGAGTGCAGTAAGCCCCTCAAAGAGACCCGCATGCAAAGGCGCATACCGAAAGCGAACCGTGTGTATCCCGGCTGGAACCCTCACCCGCTGGAACAGCCCATCCACCGTGGCAATCCCCAACGAATGGCCTCCAAGCGTGGCCGACCAACCAGGAAACGACGTCTCGCGATAGGTCAAGGAGCCAGCACCCTGACAGGAGTAGCGCGCTGAGCTGCCTTCGTAGGAGAGAATCTTGCAACCACGGCCGGCCACCGAAAAAATCGGATCCGCCTTGTTGAGCTGGTATACCGAAGTGGCCGCGTCGCTATAGACCAAGTGCACTTGGCTCATCGTCGACATTCCAATGCCGAACACCACGTTGGTCGATGGGAGCGGCCGCTGATCGAGCGCCATTGGGAACGGTGCCCCACTCTTGGGAGCATCGACCAACGCGACAGGATGCGACAGAGATGGCCACGAGAGCTCCAAGCTGACCGGACGACCCGGTCGGAGCACAAGCGAGGTCGGAAACACTACCTTAAACTCCCCCGCCGCTAGCGATGCGCCTGCGTTCACACAGGTCAACCCAGAGCAGATCCGAGCATCCATGATGCCCTTGACGTGTGAATCCGGCGCAACGGTCGTCACCGACAAGGAGGTAATCGACGCCGTTGAGGTTTCAAGCGTGGGTAGGGTCGCCTCGAGATTGGTGTGTTCGTCAATCTTGAGGCCTGGTCCAGACGGTATGGCCCGGCCTGCCTGTACCGGCGAGCCCGCCGGTACCTCAGCAGTCATCTGGAACGGGTTGTCCCCCTTGGCAACAAGGACGTCACGAACTCCCATCGCCTCATAACTCCTGAGGTTGAGCTCAAGCGACTGCGACCAGGGCTGAGCAGTGCTCAAGGGCGTGTTTGCGCCATTCATGCTTACCGGGTTCGCAGCGAACTCCGGTTCGATATAGTCCGTGATCCAAGAGACAGTGTCGCTTGGAATCGGCAGGTAGTTGTAGTCGACGGAGGGGATGCGATAGAAGGCACTGTAGTTGGGTTGCAACACGGACAGAGAGAAGACGCGGTAGTCACCGAGATGTGCCTCCAAGAAGGAGAGTACACGGTGATCGACACTACCTGATCGCGGATTCGCCGCAATCGGCACGCAGAAGAGAACGAGGGCGTTGACAACCATGATCGAACTGAGCAGCACTCCCCCTCGCCCACGACGCGAGGTGAACAACACGGCCACAATAGCCACGGTTACCACAACAATGCCAAGCAGTGACCACAACATCCAGGAGTGCAACGCTGGGTCGTCCCAGACCTCGCGCAGGTCCACTCGATTAACGACAAAGACCGCGAAGGCCAACAAGGCTGTGATCGCAGCCGCTAGAACACCCCAACGGTGCCGTGATGTGGGGTTACAGAGTGCATCGATCCCGCGGGCAGCCAAGACGATGAGTGCGAGCTCCCACGATGGGTTGGCGTAGCGAAAGACCGCGACCCGCTGAGACTCGGGCAACAGGTTGACCAGGGTCGAGAAGGGAGCAATCCCATAAGTCCTGCCGACAAAGAACAGACCAAAGATCCCGAGGCCGATCGAGAGTCGATCCCACCGCGTCACAAGTCCGTAGGCGGCAACGAGCAAAAGGGCAATACTGACGTAGCCGCCAATGTTGGACCAGGTAAAGGTCAGCCACGGCAAGCTGAAGGTTCGAAAGATCGGGCCAGCGACATAGGGAGCCAGTAACCCTTGAATTGCGCCCGCTGGCGGCAGCGACACCTGCGAGAATGACCCAACGTGGGCACCGAGATATTCGTGTGGGAGCGCCTCGGCGAACGGCCCAAGCGAGATAGCCGCGATCAACACACCGACCCCGAGACCGAGCACGAGGTGCCAAAGGGTACCGAGCCACTCGGCGCGTGCCAGGTAGCTCATCCTTAAGAGCGCAAAAACACCAGCAAGGATGAGCGCCACATATGCCGTCTCAGGAAACCCGGCAAGAAACATCAGCGCGGTTGCGACCGCCAGGAGCTGCCACGTCCCACGTTCACGATGGTGCGTCTTCTGGATCGCTACCTCAACGCCAAGGACGACCCAGGGGATGAAGGCAAGGGTGATACTCGGATTATCACCGAACCAGGCGAAGGTCCCATTGAGCGTGAATAGGAGCCCACCCGTCAATGCAGCCAGACGAGAGAGTCCAAGACTTCGCAGCAACAGGTAGGTCCCCACGCCGGCGATCGCCCCAAGAAGCGCGTGTTCGAGCTCGACACCAACCCCTCCGTGCAGAGCCATCAGCAGGGTCAGTGGGAAGAACGGAGCGTTTTGAAGCTCAGCGGCGAGTGGTAGACCGGCACCACTAAAGGGATTCCACCACGGCATGATACCGTGGAGAAGATCGGTCGCATCGAGGTGGCCCAGCGCCTGGGTCGTGAAGCCAACATTGGGATCGATGTAGGCGTAGCCGGACGAGAGCCCCGGAACCACATGCTCGGCAAACAGGCCACGAGTGATCACAGGGTCTTCGTTGATTAGATGCGCGAGGGCAGGCACCAAGAGCACCAGAGGAAGCGCGACAATCAAGGCGATGATCCGATAGTCCTCTCGTAGCAACCGCCCGACTGAGACCCGCTCACTGGCTACGTCTCGTGTTTGGCGATCGTTTTTCGTATGTGCCACCCGGTACCTTTCCATCCTCTGACCATCGGTAACGCTAGACTGAGCATAGTTGGCATACGCGCCGCACGGCGGTCAGCCATGCACATGGGCATTGACAACTTCGACCAAGATCATGAGTGCGGCTTGCTCGAAGGTGCGAAATTCAGCTGAGATGCATGCTTATCTCATCACCCACAATGGAGGTCAGCACCAGGCCTCACCACGTGTTGATAACGGCCACACCTTGGACATCTCTCGTGTACTCGCATTCGTCAAACGAATATCAAGATATGAACAAGATCACCTCGCCATTGGGTGCAGGTTCGCTCCTCCCGGGATCGTCATCTCTTTGCGTTTTGTGCTCCGTCGCTGCTTACCGATCCTCGCGGGCGACTGATCGAGACCACCAGCAACCGTTCCTCAAACTCTTACTAGGTATCTCGCTGATGGACTACCACCTACCTGTACTCCAGGAGGTGATGGGCACCTAAAATTAAATGTGCCATTGTCACGGATAGATGCCAAGCACATCAGGCCATAGTCTTCTCGGGGCTAGTGACGGCAACGCTTTCTAGATCACTGGGGTGGTACCCAGCCAAATGCCGGGGAAACACATTCCCCCTCCGTCAACGACTCTTTAGCCACCGGTTCGGGCACACCCCCGCGAACTACAGGTGTTGTTGTCAATCTCGTACCCGTCTAGCAGCATTGAGAGTTTCGACCAGTCGACCGCGGCTTTATGCTCAGCGCCTGTATGGTCAAGTACCAGATAGCGATACTCACGTGGTTCGCTAGATTTGTTGCTCAGTTGAGATCTCGGTCGACGACCAAGGCACAGTTCGCAGCGAAACATGCGCTCTGATAAAGGAAGTCGTGACCTTGTCGCATGACATCTGGAGCATAACTTCTATGGTGGATGTTAACGGTCGGCCAAGAACAGCGATGATCCAGATCACCGGCACTTATACGACAACTTCCTATGGCACTCTCCAAGCGATGAGTCTTTGACAACGCGGCTAAAACCTCGCTTGCCTTTCCCCTTTCGTCCCATACCTTCCACCTTCAAGTCTTCAAGCCAAACCATAGCAACAATCGTCTCGGCCCCACCCTACGTTATTTAGCTAAGCGAAGTCGACAAATTACCTCAGTAGCTCATCGCGAGACTATTATCCAAGATTGTACTATCGGAGACTGTACTATTGAAGATTGTACCGTGCGATACAGACCAGCGCGTGGACCCCATCGCGCCAGCCGATCTTCTTACCTTCAGAATAAGTCCTACCATCGTAGCCGATCCCTACTTCATAGATCCGGATCTTCGGAATGCGTGCCACCTTAGCTGTGACTTCTGGCTCAACACCAAAACCACGCTCCTGGATGTCGAGTTGACGTGCGACATCAGCCCGAAATACCTTGTAACAAGTCTCCATATCGGTCAAATTGAGGTTGGTACACATATTGGAGAGAGTCGTCAAGAACCGATTGCCTAACGTATGCCAGTAGTACAGAACGCGACGAGAGTTTCCACCTTGAAAACGGGAGCCAAAAACGACATCAGCCTTGCCATCTAAAATGGGTTGAATCAGAGATGGGTACTCTTGCGGGTCGTACTCCAAATCGGCGTCCTGAATGAGAACAATATCACCGGTCACTTCCTGAAATCCGGTACGTAGTGCCGCCCCCTTACCTTGGTTCACCCCGTGAAGAATTAATCGCGTATACAGGTCCGAGTGGCTCTTGAGAATGCGAGGGGTATCGTCTGTCGATCCATCATCAACAACAACTAACTCCATCTCTAAATCTAGGTCTACCGTGTTGACACGCCTCAAAAGCTCAAGAATGGTCTGCTCTTCGTTATAGCACGGGATTACCACACTAAGCTTCACGAGCTAGCTCCCTTCTGAAATAGTCGACAGTCCTAGCCAAGCCCTCCTGAAAAGTCCTAGATGGCTTCCAGCCCGTTGCCTCAGTGAGCCGAGAAATATCTGGCCTCCGCCTCTTCGGGTCATCCACTGGCAGTGCCGTAAACTCAAGAGACACCGTAGTACCAACTACCTCGGCCACAATCCGACCCACCTCTGCAATAGATCTCTCTTCAGGATTGCCGACATTGTACGGCCCAACCTCTACCGTTTGATTCATTATGGCTATCAAGCCATCCACGAGATCATCCACGAAACAAAAACTGCGCGTCTGCTCTCCAGATCCATACACCGGTAGCTTCAGACCCTGTAGTGCTGCCACTACCATGTTGCTGATCACACGCCCATCGTCTGGATCCATCATTGGACCGTAGGTATTGAATATGCGGGCAACTCGTACATCAGTCCCAAACTGCCGATGAAAGTCAAAGCAAAGGGACTCGGCAACGCGCTTACCTTCGTCATAGCACGCTCTCTGCCCCACTGGATTGACTGCCCCAACGTACTCTTCCGATTGGGGATGGACCTCCGGATCGCCGTAAACCTCGCTAGTGGAAGCCTGCAAGACGCGCACACCGGTAGCCTGGCCCAACTCCAACGCGTGCTTTGTCCCCAGTACACTTGTCATCGTCGTCCCAATAGGATCAGCCTGGTATCGAGGAGGCGACGCTGGGCACGCGAGGTTGTAGACCTGATCTACCTCGAATGCATACGGCGTCCTGACGTCGCCCTCCACAAATTCGAAGTCCCGAGAATCAAGGAACGCCTTGATGTTGTTGAGCCGACCGGTACTTAAATTGTCCATGCACACAACAACATGTCCATCGGCGAGAAGCCGGTGAATCAAGTTTGAACCGATGAAGCCCGCACCACCTGTGACCAGAATCCTCACACTCCATACCTCCAGATCAAAAGGCTTAGAACAGTCAACGACCTATGCCAAAATAATCCAATCCCGCCCGCCTGACCAACTCTGGTTCTAGTGCGTTCCGTCCATCAAACACAACTGGAGTAGTCATTAGCGTGACAGCCTTGTCGAAGTCGGCTTCCTTGAATTCATCCCACTCAGTCACAAGAATAAGCCCGTTGCTTGCATCTAGCGCGTCATACATATTATCCATCACGGAGACTCTCGGCTCATGCCCGTACCTGGCACGTGCTATCGAGTTGGCAACAGGGTCATATACGCGCACTCTGGCATCTGCCGCGAGGAAAGCATCGATCACTCCAAAACTTGGAGCCTCTCGGGTATCGTCCGTATCGGGCTTAAACGTGATACCCCACACTGTAACGGTAAGACCTGAGACGTCCCCACCAAAATGGTGAAGAACCTTGGCAACCAGGTACTTCCGCTGAGTCTCATTGATCTCTTGAACCGCAGATATAAGCGGAGCGTCCAACCCGTAGCTCCTGTACATTGCGGTTAGCGATGCCGTGTCCTTTGGAAAACAGGACCCACCGTAACCAACACCAGCATTCAAAAAATGTGGCCCAATTCGTTCGTCCAAACCAGCAGCATAAGTGACCTCAGTAATGTCAGCCGCAACCACATCACAGAGTCGTGAAAGTTCGTTAGCAAAACTGATTCGGGTTGCGAGAAGCGCATTCGCAGCATACTTAGCCATCTCTGCTGACTCAAACTTCATTGTCAAAACCGGACATGAATATCCGAGAGAATTCAGAAGGTCCTCCATCAAGGGGACAGGTTTCCCGTCACTAGTGCCGACAACTACACGATCCGGATTGAAAACGTCATACACCGCTCTACCTTCACGCAAGAATTCCGGGTTAGAAACTAATTCAATATTTAGCTCAACCCCTCTCTGGCTAGTCAACTCCCTTGCTAGTTGTGACAGCCTTCTGTTCGTACCGACTGGTACAGTACTTCTCACTACCAGAATAATATCCCTAGTAACCGCGTCGCAGACACTCGCAAATGCAGCATCTAAGTAACTGAGATCAGCACTACCATCCGCCTGAGATGGGGTCCCAACCGCTAAGAAAACGATATCTACCTCAGAAACGGCGGCTTCTATATTGCGGATAAAAGTCAGAGTCCCCTGGCTCATAACATTGGACAGGACTTCAGCGAGGCCCGGCTCATAAAACGGAACCTTACCAGCGGACAGGGTGTCCAATTTGCTCGAATCAATATCGCATCCGACAACTTGATGCCCGGAACTCGCAATCCCTACTGCGGCAACTAGTCCCACATATCCCAGCCCAACCACACAAACTCGCATCCAGCACACCTTAATACCTACTTAGCAGGTTCCGGGCTCCATTGACATTCATGTGGATCAACTCGCTCTTTCATGGGTAGCCTCAAGTCAATCGGGCCACAGGCCAACATCACGAGTGCGAGGGTAGCCTTGGCGGAGCGAAACCCATTCGAGCGGGCAATGATGCAGCAGACTCATGTACTGAGCCCCTCCACCCGTAGAGACATGGGGCGAACCCGTGCGAGTGCGATCCTCCCGGGCCAATCCGATCTCCCGCGGCGCTTTCAGTTGGGTAAAGCGAGGATGCGACCGTGGTTACGGTGCAGGGGATAGGGAAAGATGTCCATGACCAGGAGAGCGTATTGCTTGTAGTGGTCAAGCTTGACCCAGCCTTTGGTCTGGCCGACATGGAGCTAGTTCGCTCAACCGGTAGCTCGCTCCGGCAAAGCGGCGGATCCGACAAAGGTCTCTAAGAGCACAGGCTGGTAACCGTAGACGAGCTGCCAGTCGCTAAGGGGACGGCGAGCGACACGAAATAGGGTGTACGAGGCGGGGTTCACGACACGCAACTGGGGCAGAATGAGAAAGCGGGTGTTTCCCACCACGAGGTACAGTCGTGCTTCGCGGGTCGCTTTTTCCCAGCTGATATGGGTGTCGCGTAGTGCACAGCTCCATGCTGAGGCAGCAAAACCGATGCCGCCAAGGGTTCCAGAAGAGCTCTCGATACGATAGCGCTGCTGAGCACGGCAAAGGTAGTGGTCAAGTGGCCGGTGGGAATCGCACCCCCAGGCTCCCACAGATTCTGGCGTGAATCGCTCGATTCACCAGGCTCTTCTCATCCGTCGGTCAGTCAGTATGCAGGCATGGACCCACTTCCACTGGGCGAACAGCCCGAGTACTCGTTCGAACAGTCCGGTTTGCCACCGCTTGAACCGCTCGTCGGTTCGTCATCGCCGGTAGTTGTTCCCCACCCAACGTCTCACGTAGGGACTGACACGCTGGAGAACGGGAGCCATTGCCGACCGGTAGCACCGGCCGTGAGGGTCTATCCACCTGGCGACTGTAAGGTTCAGTCATCGGGCCAGGTCGTGGGCCACATACCAAGATCGGCCTCACTCGCCGCCCAGAGGGAGAAGCGCTCAAGCACGACAGGATTCGGCGCCTTTCCACCAGCCTCGACACATTCTTGTGCGCAGGCGATGGGATAGGCGCGCGGGTTGGCTCCTCATACGCTCGGTAGTTGCGGTAATGGTCCTAGATCCGCGCGGCTAGTGTCCCTCTTTGCGCGAGCGTCACGTGATCGAGGATCCTACGTCCACCAACCTTCGGTATAGGCTCCACTGCGGTGATGTACTCTGCCTGCTCTCAGACAACTGATTACCCCCAGAGAGTAGATGCCAGCTGGGATAACCAGGCGTAAGGGTTGAAAATTCCCTATCGAAGGAATTTCTGAGAAAGCAAACTAGGTGCCAACTCATTTGGGTGTCATCTATTCGTCATCGCATGTGCACAAGATAGCGT
This sequence comes from Ferrimicrobium sp., assembly GCA_022690815.1. Taxonomy (NCBI): domain Bacteria; kingdom Bacillati; phylum Actinomycetota; class Acidimicrobiia; order Acidimicrobiales; family Acidimicrobiaceae; genus Ferrimicrobium; species Ferrimicrobium sp. The sequence continues at coordinate 17,224 of JALCZJ010000021.1, read as the reverse complement.
GCAAATGCGTTAGCGATTCGCCCGTTCCGTGATCAACACCCCACACCGTCGGCTCGCGTCTACCTTGTCCGGCGGGAACTGAACTGGGTGTTCACCTCTCTCATGCCTGTCAACCAGGCGTTCACGGGGTTCGCTGCTGTTAGCGGCTATGCAGTGGAGCCATGAGTAGCACCGCACATTTACGATGGTGACACGCTGATTACACCCGGGGTACGCGTTCGCATACGCCTCAACTACACGCACGGTGTTGCTCCTTCAAGCAAGGTCGCGAGCCCAAGGCGAGATATCCGCACGCCAGCCGCCTCCATGAACCGTGCCGGTCGACTCTCACGAGAACGCGAGCGGACGTCACGTTAGCAACTGCCAACGCACCCGCTGGTTCATGCCGTTGCCCTACAGACGATGAGGCCTTTGTATTTCGCCGACCCCGGGAAATCGAGGTTATGCTGAGTTTAACTTTGAAAGGGTTTGCAGGTTATTCATGGGGTACGAGATGTGGTGTCTACGGTTAGGCCTCAGACCCCCCAAGGAGTGAGCCGCGCTACGGTGCACGACTCTAAGATACAGTCTTCGTGCGAATACTTGATGACGACAGCGATGATACCGGGCCGGGCTCAAGGGCCGCCAAGGCGGCGCTGTTCGACGCCTTGGCCGAGGTAGCCGGAGCGCTCTCAGCTGGCCGGCGGGTAGAGATCATCGACCTGCTGGCCCAGGGTGAGCGGTCAGTAGAGGAGGTGGCCGCCGAGACGGCCCAGAGCTTGGCCAACGCCTCACACCACTTGCGCACCCTCGCCCGAGCTGGCCTCGTGCGCTCGCGCCGAGACGGCACCCGGATCTACTACCGCCTCGCCAGCGATGAAGTCGAGCAGCTATATGCGGCGTTGCGCTCGGTTGCAGAGGTTAACCGTGACGATCTCGGGCGCCTCGCGGCTACCTACCTCGGCCCAACCGAGGACCTTGAGGTCATCGAACGAGATGAACTCCTGACTCGCATCGCTACAGGGGCGGTGACGGTTCTCGACGTACGACCGGGGGTTGAGTACCGTGCGGGGCACATTCCAGGAGCAAGTTCGGTACCGATCGCCACGCTGGAAGAGGCCATCGAGAACCTCCCCTCCGATACCGAGATCGTCGCCTACTGTCGCGGCCGCTACTGTGTCTTCGCCCCCGCCGCCGTGCGTGTCTTGCGCCATCGAGGTTTGCATGCAATCCGCCTAGAGGACGGCTTCCCCGAGTGGCGTCGCGCTGGGCTCCCCGTGGCGGTGGGTGAAGAGCCGGGCTCGCTTCCCCCGCGAGACCACTGAGAACGCTCGGTGACCGAGTATCTCAGGCAACGCCGCGCTATATTCAATATATTCAAATGCTGATATGATTAGTTGATAAGTCTGACGAGCTAAAGAGGGGGATGCGCACGATGACCATCGAAATCCGTTCACTGAAAACCACCGAGCTGGGCAACGCCACCCACGTCGTGATCGAACGCGAGTCAGGAGTAGCGGTAGTCATCGACCCGGTCCGTGACGTTGACCAGCACTTCGAGGTCACAACTAGCGAGTCAGTCACCTCGCCTGGGCGCTCGAGACCCACGTGCACAACGACTTCGTCTCCGGCACCCGTGAGTTCGTCGCGGCCAGCGGGACGCGTCGTTGGAGTGCTCGACGGTGGCATCGATATCTGGCAGACGTCTGGCCGTACACTCACCGGCTATGAGACAATCAGCGCGGCGGTCCTCGCCGAGCGCCTCGACGCCGAAAGGTTCCTGACCGTCATTGACGTGCGCGAGCCATTCGAGTGGTACGCCGACCACCTCCCCGGCAGCGTCAACCTCCCGGCCCACGACATCGAGACTGCATCCCTAAAGCTACCTCGGGGCGTGGCGCTCGCCGTGCACTGTGGGCACGACTACCGAGCCACGCTCGGCGCCAGCCTCTCAGAGCGAGCCGGACATCCAGACCTCGTGGTCCTCGAAGACGGTTGGGAGGGCTGGGCCGCTCTTGATTTGGACGACTGGAGCTAGCGGTGTCCGAGCCCACAGATTCGCAACTCCCCACCCCGACGTCATCAACACCAGATCCCGGCGAATCGTCACCAGCGGCTGACCTGGCTGGACTCGGCCACCATCGCCTAGGGCTTCGCCAGAACTGGTGGCAGTTCTCGGTCTTCACCTTCATTACGCTCATGATCGGGATGACCATCGGGGTCGAGCGCGTGGCACTTCCACCGCTGGCCAAGCAGGCCTTCGGCGTCACCTCGGTGCTCTACACGGTCGCGTTCATCTCGGCGTTCGGGGCGGTGAAGTCCGTGATGAACCTGGTGTCGGGTCGGCTCTCAGACCATCACGGACGAAAGACCCTGCTCCTGGTCGGCTGGGCGTTCGCCGTTCCCTACGCCCTGCTCATCATCTTCGCCCAGGCCTGGTGGTGGGTGATCGTCGCCAACCTGTTCTTGGGCGTCAACCAGGCGCTCACCTGGACGATGGCCGTCACCGCCAAGATCGACCTGGTCGGACCGGTCAATCGGGGGCTCGCGGTCGGGATCGACGAGTCCGCTGGCTATGTCGGGGTGGGCATCGGTGGGTTTGTCACCGGTCTGCTCGTCGCCTCCTACGGGCTTCGCCCGTCTCCGTACCTGCTTGCCCTCGGCGTGGTGGCCCTCGGGGCCCTAGTCACCTTCGGCGTCGCGAAAGAGACCCTCCCCTTCGCCCAGGCAGAAGCAGCCAGCCATCGTTGGCCGACCGCCACCCCAGAGCCAAAGCCAAAGCTCTTCCGGCTCGCCAGCTACATGAGTTTTCACGATCACAGCATGCTGGCGGTCTGTCAGGCCGGGTTCATCAACAAGTTCGCCGACTCGCTGGTGGCCGCCTTCTTCCCCCTGTACTTCCTCCGCCGGGGGATATCTCTTCTTGAGGTGGGGCTCCTAGTCGGCGTGTACGCCTGGGTGTGGGGGCTCGGCCAGGTCGCAAGTGGAGCACTCGCCGATCGGATCGGTCGTAAGGGGCCGATCACCGTGGGTACCTTCGTCATCGGTATCGGGATCGTCGTGATCGTATCGAGTGGCCCACACGGGGTGTGGTTCCTCGGCGCCGCGCTTATGGGTCTCGGGATGGCGCTCGTCTACCCGAACCTCATCACCACGGTCGGCGACACCGCCCATCCCTCCTGGCGCGGCGGGGCACTTGGCGTCTACCGACTCTGGCGTGACGGTGGCTACGCCGTCGGGCCGCTGGTGCTCGGCGGCATTGCCGTCGTAGGCGGGATCACCGCCGCGTTCTGGGCCGCTGCCGCGCTGATGGGTGCTTCAGGATTCGCCCTTTTGCTCTTGTTCCACGAGACCGAGCCCTCCCGGCGTACCAGATCACCGGCATGGGAGGATCATCCCGAATGGGTGGCACCCTGACGGGCAACCCACCAAAGTGCGAACCACACCCCCATGTTCTCGTCAGGTCCTTCTCGTCAATGAGTGATTGTTCCGACACAACAGTGACAGGGCCTCCCTGGTACTCGGTGACGTGTGCCTCCCCTACGTCAAGAAGACTGTGCGCATTTCTCAGCTGAACGCGATACCAGTCAGAGACTCAAAGCCGTGGGCTAAATTTTGGTGTCCCCAAGCATTGACGGCGTCTGCCTCCAACAGTTACCGTTGACGCCACTTCTACGCCAAAGCATCGTCACGACTCGTGCCACCAAAGGTAATGATCTCTTACACCCAACCCTTGTCGCTGCATCCCCATGACTCTGAAGCAGAGGTCGTTTCTATCGGGGGGTGCTCCATTAGCTCGAACGGTTGCAGACCTCATGGGGTACTCCACCACTACCAGACAGCGGCTTTGCAGGCTCGTCGATGCCTGAGGGCCGAGGCAATGCTCAGGTTCATAAGCCAGCCAGAAGAGCGCCTCTTGGTGTGGCGATGCCTTCAATGGAACGAGCTTCATGAGTTGGTGACTCTGCCGCAAACTCGACTCATCCCGCAGGGGCAACGACTCCTCTTGGGGGGATGCATGTCCGACAGCTCATTGGGCAGTCGCGAGGGGGCGGCGTCCTTCTTCTATTCTGTGTCGTAGACGTTTCGATTCCTGCCTAAGCCATCGACCACGGGCGAGCCGATCAGAAGGGCGTCACGGCATGTGCAGTGCCACGGACCGCCACCTCTCTAGCTGAGTGCCCCCACCTCGAATGGGGGCTACTGAGCTGATGGTAGCCCCAGGGGTCGTGCGCATTCCCAGCTGATTCGGCGAGCGCGTCCGGAGTTAGTCGGTGATCTGCTCGGCGACTGAGCGGTGTGAACCAGTTGCCGAGCGGACGTGAGCGTACGAAAGCCGTACAACGACATTGGCCGAACCCAGGGCTGCCATTCCCGATGGTAGATCGAGGCACCCAAGCAGCAGCGGGCGAGCGCCCTTGTTTGTCAGCCGCAGGCACAGTGGTGGGCGCAGATCTCGATAAGGTGTGAGATCGATCATGATGACATCGTTGACAAACGAAGTGGTCACTGGGTTGCCCTGGGGGTCGGGTCCCATGAGCTCGACCTTACAGTTGGGCGACGCTGAGTTAGGCGACACCGCGGTGAGGCTGAGGTAGGTGGCACGCTGGAGCTGGTCTTCGGTGAGGGGAATCAATATCTGTAGCTGGTGATCAGGAGCGAGCTCATACCAGGATTCATGGGCAGAGACGTGCGGCGATGGATACTCGAAAATCTCTTCTCGTTCGCCAAATGGCAGTCGAAGACGTGGTGGCTCCTCGTCGGGTTCGAACATATGCAAGAGTTCGCGGCTCAAATTTGGCGAGTAGTACGGATCATTGGGGATAAGGCTGGCCCACCGCCGATAGAAGAGTGATGACTCCAGGTCCTCGCGATAATGCTGTGATCGGGTGACATTGTAACCGCGCGATTTGGATTCATAGTGATAGAGCATCGCAGAAGGGACGACGACCGAGCGATAACCGGCTGCACCGAGGGCGAGGCAGAGATCGACATCGTTGAAGGAGATCGCAAGCTCAGGATGCAGTCCCCCCACCTCGAGGTACTTGTCCCGCTCCACCATCAGCGCTGCACCGGTCACGGCGGCGGAGTTGGTCAAGACGACGCCACGACCATGGTCCCCAGGGTCGCTGTGGTCCTTGGACCATCCGTAGTGGCCAGCACTACCGGCGATGCCGAGACAGACGCCGTTGTGTTGGACGCTGCCATCAGGATAGAGAAGCTTGGCTCCGACCGCACCGATGTCGGGACGCTCAGCGAGGGCGGCCATCTCGGCAAGCCAGTTTGGGCTGATCACGCGGGTGTCGTTGTTGAGCAGGACGACCAGATCCCCGGTGGCGTTGGCGACACCATAGTTGACCATGGCCGCAAAGTTGAACGGTGCTCGATAGTGGATGACTCTGATTGGATCCGAGACACCATCGAGATAGTCAAGCACCTCGGGCTCGGTCGAGTTGTTGTCGATGACGACGACCTCGATGTCGCCATAATAGCTTGCCATCACCGAGTCAAGACAGGTGCGAAGGTCCTTGAGGTGGTCCTTGGTAGGAATGATGATCGAGATGCGATGAGAACGAGTGGGACGAAGGTGAGGGAGTAGGAAGATCGGTGCGCTCCTCGGGCGCTCAAGCCAGGCCACGGAGTAGTCCTGGCGCGCTAGGTGGGAGCTGACGGCGCGCTCTTGGGCCGCGATCACTTGGGGCTTTGCGGCATAACTCTGTGCCGTTGAGCCGGCGTGTGAGCGCCAGTGATAGAGCACCTTCGGGATGTGTACCACCTGCTCTCTTGCGATCATCGAGGTTACCCGGAGCAGTAGGTCCCAGTCTTGGGCCCCCTCCGTGCCGGCAACGAGGCCACCTGCTCGGTTGCAGGTCTCGCGACGCAGGACACTCAGGTGATTGATGTAGTTGACACAGAGCAGATATTCGGGTGAAAAGTCCGGTTTGAAGAAGGGTTCACAACGCTTGTGGTCGTCGATCTTATCCTCGTCGGTGTAGAGCAACTCGGTGTCGGGAAGGGCATGGAGATAGGCAGCCACCCATGCGAGTGCGTCAGGGGCTAGCGTATCGTCTTGGTCCATGAAGCAGAGAAAGTCCCCCGTTGCGACATCGATGCCCGACTGGGTGGCGATCGCGATGTTGTGGCGCTGGGTGGAGGTGACGATTTTCAGGTAGGGGATCGTATGCGTGAGGTGATCGAGGTAGTCCATGACGTCAACGGGTTGTGGGCCATCGAGTGAGAGGATCAACTCGGCTGTGGGCCAGCGTTGCTCGACAACCGAGTTGATGGCGGCCTGTAGATAGACGAGGTCGGGGTCAAAGATTGGGATGACGATGCTCAGGGTCGGCACGTCGGCGGCCTCTGCGAGGTAGCCGAGGACCTCGGTCTTGCCGTAATGGTCATAGTGGGCAAGCCACTCATCGTATTGGGTCGGTGACGTCGGAGCAAGGTGTGTGGCGATGCGCTCGCCGATCTGATGAAGGCCCAGTGAGCCAAGACGTGCGAGGCGTGATCCCGATTCGGCGAGTGTAGCCGCACTGCGCTTGAGCTGGTTGGCGTGCTCGATGTCAAAGCCACGGGCACGTTCGGGCTCGTCTCGCAGTGAGGCTTCGAGCTTGGCGAGGGTTTTGGCCCCGAGACCGCGATGGATGAGTGGCCATCGTGTTGGTGAATCGATCGCTTGGTCAAGCAGCTCGTAGGTGATTGAGAGGGTGTCGGCAGCAGCTACTATGTCGGAGCTGATCGCCAGGGTCATCGTCGCATGTGGTGCAACGAAGCGAAAGCACTGACCCAGGCCGTCGCCAGCCGCATTGCCGACTTCGATCCCGTCGCAAGAGCTGATCTCCAGATTCTCGCGGGCTCGCCACGAAAAGATCACCAGTGAATCGGCGGCGAGCTCGACTCTCTCGAGACGCACTCCCCAGAGTCGGTCATCACCGACGAGTGCGATCGACACAGCCGATGGAATCTTCTCGCGTAGGCTGATAGCTGCGCGTACATCGGTACGTGGTTGCTCTCCATCAGCGGCGAGCCCACAGAGCCATCGGGTACCATCTTCGAGGGCTAACTCGAGATAGGGTGGATGCGGTGACTGGAAGAGAGAGCCGCTCGGGCCGCTCAGTACTCTCACCTGGCCCAGAAGATGCTGCTGGTCGGCGACCAGGTAGAGGCCAGGGCCGAGGTATCGATAACTCGCAAGGACAAAGATGTGTGAGTCACGTTCATTGGGTGGCTGTGTGAGCGTTGGTAGCTGGAGGTACTCGCTCAAAACATCGGCCAGTACGCGTTGGCTCTCATCGGTGATGATGGCGGTGATGGGTGGATTGGCCTTGATGACTTCATCGAAGAGAGCACGTTGTTCGCTGGTGAAGAGGTCGATCATGTCGTTGTCCACGGGCTACTCCAGTCTTTTAAGTCGAGCGTGAAGCGATACCTCCTCGACCCCAATGCGGACCATCTCGATGGCCACAGTCATCGACGAGGCGTTCACCAAGCGATAGCGTGTTGACCCGTGATGGGGCTTACAGATCTCGCCGGTGAGTTGTGTGGCCCGAGACCCCGAGATCGAGGCGGCAAAACTGGCGACCACCTCATCCGCTGGGTCGATCAGATCGATGCGACATGCCCCCTGGGTTGAGGCCTCGATCCAGATCGTAAGTTGGCTCGCCGCATCGAGGGTGAGCTCACAGGCGATCGATTCGTTGGGCTCGAGTGCCTCGTAGTGGAGGGGAAAGAAACGCTCAGGCCGGGCCATTGGCAACTCCTGCCATCGCGGTGTCGGACACCACGGACGATGGGGCGGTGGTGCAGGGTTCGGAAAGAAGGTCGCAGCTTCGATGTCGAGGTTCGGATTGTAGTAACGGTCGTAACCGATGCTTGATGACCAACGCGCAAGAAATCGCCCCTGTTGCGTCATGGCCTCTTGGCTTGACGGCACCTTTGGGTCGCCGATCTGCGTCGCGCTGGTGGCCGAAAGAACGAAGCTAGCCATTGGTGTCAGGCAGCACCGGTACCCGTGGTCCTTGAGTTTGAGACAAAGATCGACATCTCGGAGTTCCCCACCAAGTCGATCATCTACTCCCCCAACCTCGATGAAGCGCTGACGTAGAGTGAGGATGGGGCCACCGGTGACGCCAGTGACGCTCTGGTTGACGCGAAGGCGGTTCCGATGTCCAGTCGACAGGTCGGGGTCGCCATGGTAGCGACGCTCAATAGTGCCGTCGAGACCAAGGACTACTCCTGCGTTATCGATGGTGCCTTCGGGGGTGACAACCAGTCCACCGACCGCCCCAACGTCGGCGAGTTGAGTCAAGCCAACCATCTCGCGTAGCCACGTCGTGGTGCGGGCCATGCTAGTGAGCGGGAAAAGACAGACGCATTCGGCATCGGAATCGGCAACGATCTGGTTGAGTTGTGCGCCAATCCCATGCGTTGTGTCATAGTCAACGATGCGAAGCCCTCTGGCCCCCTGGAGTCGTCCGACGTTGGGTGATCTGTCTGAACCCCCGAGGGGTGTCGAGGAGTGCTCGCCTCTTCCTTCGATGCTCGCACGAGACTCTGAAGGGAGCAGCAAAACGATGGTGGGCTCCGGGTAGTCGATGGCCTGAATCAAGGCGAGGGCCCGCGACAGCTCATCGGGCGCCATCGGCTGGCTCTGGTCGTCGAGGTAGGCGATGATCAGCACGGTTGGGGGTGAGTGCTCGTGGGTGTAGTGGATGAGACGATCGAGGGCACCGACGGGTTCGATCGTCCCGTTCAGCTGACGTTGTGTCATCGCATCGCTGAGGATCTCAGTGGCCGCCTCGAGCGTCGAGGGATAGGCCATAAGAGGCCTTGGGGCGGATCCCTTGACACGCCAGTGGTAGCAGACCGCTGGGATGTGGACGATCTCGTCTGGAGCGAGGTTGTGGGTGAGGCGTAGGGCGAGGTCCCAGTCGTGAACACCGTCGCTACCGGTGCGCACTCCGTTATGGGCGAGGAGGAGGTTGCGTTCAACGATGAGGAGATGATTTAGGTAGTTTTGACCCAGTAGCAGCACCGGATCCCAATCGGGTTTGAAGTAAGGGTCGACCCTCTCTCCATCTGGAGTTAGCTTGTCGTCATCGGTGTAGAGGAGCTTTGCGCTGGGGTGCTGATTCAAGGAGGCGACGACCCAACACAGCGCATCGGGGGTCAGCAGGTCATCGTGATCGAGAAAGGTCACGTACTCACCCCAGGCAGCGTCGATGCCGTGGTTGATCGCACTGACGACGTTCCTGCGTTTGGCGTGCACCCGAACCACAATGCGTGGGTCGTCAAGCGCCGCACGAGCGATGATGGCACTGATGCGGTCGTCGTGGGATGCGTCATCGATGAGACAGAGCTGCCAGTTGGGATAGAGCTGGGACGTGACCGAATCGATGGCCGCCGTGAGGTCGTAGGCACTGGGTTGATGGATCGGAAGGATGATTGAGATCACTGGCTGGTTGTCAAGGCCTAACACGTAGTTCCGAATCGCCTCGGGGCTGTCGCTGTCGACGAACCGTTGACACCATTGCTCGTACTCGTTCGCCTCGGTCGCTTTGCCTGGCAAGAGACGATCGGCCAGCGGCGTCCAGACCTTAGTGGCGCCGGGAAGAAAGTCAAGCGTCCGATCGAGGAGTGCTCTGTTGTCTTGAGCCACTTCGCGAGCCGCGCTGAGTTGGTGGCGCAAGCGAGCAGGAAGAACCCTCTTGGCGCTGTGCTGGAGCCGTTCTCTCACAAGTTGTGGACCCAACGATCAAACCATATGTGAGGGAGGCTCGGATCTTGAGCGAGGCCGATCTCCGTCATGTGTCGTTGGCCAGCCGTTGAGCCAATGACACGCCAACAGGCTTTGTCCATCTGGACCCCTCGGTTCGACGATGGCATCTGCGTTCGGCTCCTCCTCTGGTGACGCAGATATCCTAACTGGAGCCGATGTGACTCGCTCACACTCCTGGTTCCCTCACCAAGCGCCCTGCGATTCGGCCGCTTGCCTTGCTTCTTGGGTCGTGAATTGCGTGGCTGTGGTGGGTGCTGCCTGCGATTCACGGGGTGTAGGCGATCAATCTGACGCATCCGCAAGCGGCGCAGATCGGATCGTGGGGTTGCCAGAATCAGCTGTTCAAGAGGTGGGCCGAAGTGGCGTCGGAGGATAGAATGAGTGGCCTGCACCAAATGAGGAGCTAGCGGTATCAAGGGTGCAAGGACAGCCAGGTGGATCCGGGTGAGGACCTAGCTCCACAACAGATGAGTTCCACTGTAGGTCAGCTATTTTGTGCATAAGCGTACGCGAAAGGGTGTGTGACTGGCGTGAACCAAGAGGACCTCGCAGCGTTCCGGAGACTGCTTGATGAAAGGCAGCTCCAACAGGCGTTGGAGCTAGCGAAGCGACTTGTGCGCCAAGAGCCCCGTTCTGTCCAGGGGTGGATCCTACTCGGTGAGGCACTGAGCCGACTCAATCGTCAAGCGGAGAGCTGGCTTGCCTATCAGCGAGGAGCATTGTTTGACCCGCTTGGAATCTGGTTTGACCAGGTGCGCCAACGATTTATCGATACGCCGCCTACCGAACCAGCTCCATGGCTGGCAAGGTTGCTCGAGGTGCCAAAGCGCACCCTCACCGCGGCGATCGTGGTACGCAACGAGGAACGGAGCATCCGACGTTGTCTTGCAAGCGTTGCTGGGGTGGTCGATGAGATCGTCTTAGTCGACACGGGGAGTACGGACCGCACAGTGGAGATAGCGAGCGAATTTGATCTACGTCTCCATCACTTCGAATGGACCGATCACTTTGCTGAGGCTCGAAATTTTGCACTTAGTCATGTAAAGACCGATTGGGTGCTATGGATCGATGGCGATGAGTGGCTCGAGCCTGGTAACGAGGAGATGCTGCGAATCGCGCCGGGGGCCTTCGATACGGTCGAAGGACCGTTTGTCTTAAGGATCGTTCACCTCAACCGCGATGCGGACGGTCGCCTTCGTGCCAATACCGATATGAAGCGAATGCACCCGGTCCGCCCTGACATCGTCTGGCGGGGGAGGGCTCACGAACAGCTCGAAGAGCGGGGAGGAACGGCTACCAGCCCCAAGGGGTTGCCTCAATACCCGGTGAATGTCCGACTTCTTCACGATGGTTACGATTCGACGGTCGTTGACATGACCGCCAAGCTTGAACGCAAGGTTGTTCGCCTCCGCAAGGCCATCGAGGACTGCCCTGAAGACATCGCATCCTGGGGCTTTCTGGGGCGTGAGTTGTTGACACTGGGGCGCATTGATGAGGCGATTGAGGCACTGTTGCGCGCAGAGGAGCTGTCAGCGGTCTACACTTGGTTTGCACGGATGCCAGAGGTGCGTACAAACCTTATCATCGCCTATCAGCGCAGCGGCATGCTCGAAGAGGCGCGACAGGTTGCGGTGCGTGGGACCGAGGCCGATCCGTACTACCCAGACCACTGGTTCCAAGTGGGTGCGATCGAATTGGAACAGGTATTGGCGAAGCTGCAGTCGGCCAGAGTCTCCTTCGCCAAGGCGAAGGAGACAAGTGGGCGATATCGCGGCGTTGTCGCGACTGATCGTGCACTTTGGGAGTGGAAGGCTGACGCGGCTTTAGCCGATGCGTTTCGCGTCGGTGGTGACTTGGTGACGGCGCGTGACCTCTATCAGCGCGCACTGGCTGGTGACCCCGAGAATGCGAAGGTGCTAGCACAGTTGAAGCGGATCGAGGAGCAGCGATCGAAGCTGGGTCAAGGGCCCCCTTCGTAGCGATTGATCACACTCTAAGATTGAGCGCCGCGTCGCCTCGTCCCGCCCGAGATAGATTGGTATGCTCTCTTATCCAGGAGTTCGGCGACCGTACGAGGCTATTGAACGTTGTGGGGTCTCGACCTTCATGGAGTTGGGTCAGCGCCACAACGCTAGCCGGGAAACGGCTGCCAGCCTCATTCGATAGCCCGCCGGTGCGATCCGAAACGCATTGACTGCCAGCGTTGGAGTCAACGGCGACGGCTGGCCGATCGGTGGGCTGACTCATCGATGAGGTCGGTTCATCGATAGGGTCGTCCCTCGATGGCACCGTAGGTGAGCCAGTGAAAGGTAGGGTCAAGGTGGGCCTCGGCGACGTCGGGGTTCAGTTCGAGATACCGCTCGCGATCGAATCCCTCGGGCAGGACATAGGAGTCGTCGAAGAGCTCGTAACGCTGCTGTTTGAGAGCGTCGATTCGTTCCATTGGATTACCTGCTCCACCTCGTGACAGTTGGAGGTAGAACTCGGTCGTCGTGGTGGGATGAAAATAGCACTCTCTAACCCCGAGGTAACCGAGGTCAAAGAGATCCTCCAACATCAGCCGGAGAGATTGGGGCACAAAGATCCAAAGATGGGGGTCGAACTGATCGAAGACGGCGTAGGGGTCCTGTTGTTTAGCAACGATTCGGGCTTGGTCGATACCGTGAACGATCTCATCGTCACCATGGAACCCTTTGTACCACGCACCGACGCCGCTGCGTCGCACTGTTGAGAGGTAGTAGTCGATGGCATCACCAACGCTCGGCTCAACCCGGTGATCGAGATGGGCGTCGATGACTGAACCAATGGAAGAGATCGGTCTGTAGTAATCGAACGAGTACCGTTTGTCGGGAATGACGAGTGAGATGACTCCGTCATCGGTCAGGATCGACTCACAACTTTGTAAGAGCCCGATCAGATCAGGCACGTGTTCGATCACGTGCGAAGCAATGATCCATGCGAACCGTCGATCCCCGACGAGGTCGATATAGGATTCGCCATGCCAGACCAGGTCCACCTCTTCGATCTGGGAGATGTCGACGTCATCGCGATATTTGCGCCGTAACTCCTCGGCGGTACAGCTGTCGAGGGTTGTGACGTCGTAGCCAGAGCGCTTTGGAACCACTGGCCGGTGGCTTGGTCCGATCTCAAGTCCCGGTCGCTCGAGATCGAGTCCGTGAAGGATGATCTGTTCTCGTTCCATATCGTGACCCCTTCGCTTGGAGCTATCTCATTTCGCCATGATTGCGGTTGAGGCTGTTGGGTGTCGTGAGAGGCCTCTAGGGGTCAACCATAACTGCTTACCCCGTGCTGTTGGGCCGATATGTGACGAGTATCTGGCACTTGACTGCGCACACCGAGGTCTTGGATGGATCAAGCCGATGAAATCAGACGAGTTGCTCCCTACTCGTCGACAACGATATGGTCGACTTCGCTCACAGGGTGGGCTTGAAGGGCCCGTTGAGGCCTCGAACACCAAAGTCGTGCCCATTGCTCGCAGCAGGGGGACGGGTTGAAGGCCGACCGTTGGCGCAGCCGACAGGTGTGCTTGCGATCAATGGCTCTCGATGTGAGGAGCGTGCCGCAAGAACAAAGTGATCCCCTTGGATTACGAGTGTCGTGGGTCACTGATCGCCATCGAGGTCCGACGAGGTGAACGAGAATCGCTCTAGTCGTAAGGGTGTCAACAGGTTGACGCAATCAGCGCACACGCTGTGCACCCACACACCACCAGCGCCCTAGCTTGTCGAAGGCAAAGCGATGACATGTTCTCGATGCTGACATGTGGTCGTGTCTGGTTCTAGGACTGGAACCAGCAAACGATCGCGGCTCTTGCCCTTGTTCGGGCGCAAAGTTCGTCATGGTTCACGACCTAATCGTTGATGGGGCCCGTCGAGGCCTGACTCCATGTGTTGTCATAGCTCTGATCGACTGCTCTGATCAAAGAGGTTGCCCAAGATTGCCCTAACGCCGCTTTGTAACGTTGTCGCTCATCTTGTACGAGCCGTGTGCCCCTTGGTGTTACACAGCTACGCTTCGTATCGAAGGGTCAAACCCGTCAATTTGGCCCACTAGCCTTGCACTATGGCACAACCTAACGTATCACACTCGGTCACGATTCGTGTCGAGTTAAGCAATACCCCTGGATCCCTTGGACGACTCACCACCGCGATCGGTGATGCGGGCGGTAACATCCTGGGCATCGACCTCGTGGAGGTTGAGGCCGACCGTATCGTCCGTGACATCACGGTGCTCGCCGCTGACCCGGAGCATGCTCAACGTATCCGTGAGCAGGCGGAGGAGGTATCCGGTGTCCATGTGCGCAGCGTGCTCGACCGGACGCTCAGGCTTCACCTCGGTGGGAAGATCGAGGTCTGTGGAAAGTCACCACTCAAAGACCGGGACGATCTCTCGATGGCCTATACCCCTGGGGTGGCCCGGGTTTCGATGGAGATCGCTGAGCGACCCGCGTCGGTACACACCTATACCATCAAGGCCAACTCGGTGGCCATTGTGAGCGACGGTTCGGCGGTGCTGGGCCTTGGCAACATTGGACCTTACGGCGCCATCCCGGTGATGGAGGGCAAGGCCCAGCTGTTCAAGGAGTTCGCGGGTATCGATGCTTTCCCAATCTGCCTCAACGTCACCAGACCCGAGGAGGTCATTGCCGCGGTCGAGGCGATGGAGCCGGTTTTTGGTGGGATCAACCTCGAAGATATCGCCGCCCCCGCCTGTTTTGCGATCGAAGAGGCGTTGAAGTCAAAGCTCGACATCCCGGTCTTCCACGACGATCAACACGGGACGGCGGTGGTGGTGCTCGCAGCCCTTCGCAACGCCGCCAAGGTCGTCGATCGCAAGATCTCGGACATGACGGTCGTCATCGCTGGCGCCGGTGCGGCGGGTGTGGCCTGTGCCAAGATCCTTGCCAACGCTGGCGTGGGTCGAATCTTGGTCGCTGATCGAAAGGGGCTGATCTTCTCCGATCGGGAGAACTTCGACGGGGCAAAGCTCTGGCTAGCTGAGAACACCAACCAGGATCGAAGGATGGGAGATCTTGCCACCGCGTTGGTCGGCGCCGATGTCTTCGTTGGGGTGTCGGGGCCAGGGATCGTGACGGCCGCCGAAATCGCAACCATGAACGCTCACCCGATCGTCTTCGCGCTTGCAAACCCCACCCCTGAGGTTATGCCCGAGGAGATCCAGGATATCGCCGCGGTGATCGCGACGGGAAGGTCGGACTTCCCGAATCAGATCAACAACGTCTTGTGCTTCCCCGGCATCTTCCGGGGGGCTCTCGATGCTCGCGCCATGGCGATCACGGAGAGGATGAAGCTCGCAGCGGCAGATGCCATCTCATCGGCGGTCCTCGACGACGAGCTTTCACCGAGCTATATCATCCCCTCAGTCTTCAACAAGGGTGTTGCCCTGGCGGTGGCAGAGGCCGTGGCCCGGGAGGCGCAAGCCGAGGGGATCGTCAGGCACGAGATCTGAGTTCGATCGTAGCAAGCGCATGAGTGACGCGTCTCGCCCAGCTAGCTCGCTTTGCTATCCGGGCAAAAGGATCGAGTTGCACCAGGACGCCACGTTCGAGGTGACGACGGTGACGCAGGTCGATGGGAACCGCGTTGGAGTTTGCGAGCGCGCTTGCTCATTTGGTCCTTGTGAGGCCATGGTGGTGTTCTTTGGCGAGCGGTTCGTGGCCAGCGCTTACCTGATACCAGCGGTTCGTGGTGCTGAGGTAGTGATCGAAACCGGTTTTGTTCCGATAAACGCTCGTTCGGCGCCACGGGTCGAGGTCTCACTGGCGGGCACCTATTATCTTCATCCTCCTAGCGTTGGGATCCCGATGGAGATCCGCGATCTCTCCGTGAGCGGCGTCGCGATCAGCGTGATCCCCGATCAGCACCCGTCGCCAGGGCAGCGCCGGATGATCTCGTTTCGCCTTGTCGATCGGGATATCAAGGCGGTGATCGAGTTGGTGGCCGTCGAAGCCGATCTGTGGCGGGCGAGGTTTTGCAAACTCGCGCTTTCGGATGAGGACGCGATTGCGAGACTTGTCATGAGTAGCCAACTGGAACGGCGTCACAAGCTCTCTGACCTTGAGATAAGGACCTCCTCCTCGCTTGATCTCGAGACTCGATTGGAGTTTCCGCTGATCGAGTCCATCAGCTGGAAGGATGACGCTTGTACGCTGGAGGTGGGATCTCTCTCGGCGACCGTGATGGTGCCGACCGCGGCGCACGCGGAACGACATCGCATCGACTCGCTCATAGGAGTGGCGCGCGTCGGTGAGCCCAGGGACTTCGCCCATCTTCTGGGACTCACCACGAGCGATGTGATCGTGCGTGACAGCGTTCTGACTCCTTATCTTGTGCTCTGTGCCCGGCATAGGAACATGAGCGTTGCCGAGGTGCTCATGTCATGGGTCAAGGGCATCCAAGAGCCCTTGACCCAAACGATGGCAGGACAACCAAAGACACGATCGGTAGTCGAGCGATCACAACATGATCGCTCGGTTGCCATGGTGCCGTCGCAACCTTCGTCTGGACCTGTCGGGTATTCATGCGGTGTCGCCGTGTTTCGGGAGCTGGTTCCCGAGCTTCCAACGGAGTCATTTGGTGCAATGGACTCCGGACTTTGGATGGACCCCATCGCACTTGTTCTGCTGATCAGAGAGCTTGGATTCGCTGTGATGCGTCCGATCTGGCCGACCTTGACGTCAAACAGTGATGGCGCGGAGGTCTTTGAGGCCTTCGCAACCTTCGGAGCCGGTGCGTTGTCCTAGCCCAACTGATGGTATCGAATCCCCGTTTCACCGACAGCAGGCCGGTCTCGGAGGGGTTACCCACAGAGTGGGGCCGAGGCATATGGAGCCCGGGGGTATGGCGATCCGTGAAGTATTGGGGCCTAGTCGGGTCACATGATGAGTCTCACCTGCTAGTTGGCTTGTAGACACTTTCATTCGGACACTAGCGACTCGGACCCAAGATAGCAGGGTTCTCGCCAGCCCCCCGGTGATTGATTCGTAGCGAAGTGAGCGGGGTCCCAGGCAGAGGGTGATCTTGACGTTGATGAGGCCAGGCCCGGAGCAACCATTCTTGCCATTGTTCGCCCGCACTCTGAGTACTCCGTTGGCCGGCATGGAGACCCTGATTGGGTAAGGCGACGCTGTCAAGAGCTATGTGGGTTTGGTCATGGCCAAACGAGTGTCATGTCAGCTATCGGCGTGGATAGGATCAAACGTCAAGAGGATGCCGACGACAAAAGCATCGACTTCGTAGTGACCAAACAATTGTAAACCGGTGATGGGGGATACGGACGTCGCTCCATTCACCATTTGTTAGCGGACATCTAAAACTGCACAGTGGCGGACAAATAATTGCACGGTGGCGGACACCAAAACTGCATGGCATTGGTGGGGTCCTAGGGGCCGGCACCTGGGGCGGGTAAGCATCCACAACAAGC
>JALCZJ010000020.1 GCA_022690815.1 Ferrimicrobium sp. | reverse complement strand
CCTTGCAGCGACGAGCCTTTGACCTGATTGGGGCCAAGTTGAGCGTGTGACAGTAAAACTGACCCCAGGATAGACCAAAACCCCAGCTAGCGGTAGGGGTGAGTTGGGATGGTGGGGGTGAGTTCAGACTAACCTTGCCATAGAGACATGGTAGTTAATTTTACCGAAGAGTGATCAACTTAGCCGTACCAGTAGCGTGCCCCAAGCCCAAGCCAAGTCTTGTTGTGGCGTAGGGACTGCGATGGTGTCGATACAACTATTCCTGGTGAGATGATCGGGTTTGGGGCTGCTGCTGGCGGATACTGTGTCTGATTCTTTCGGCAATATCTTTGGGTATGACGCTGTCGGGATCATGAAGATTACCGAGTTTTTCGGTCACGCCCACGAGGGAACGATAGAGGCTCGGACAGGTCGCGCAGTGTGCAAGGTGCTGCTCTAGGAGCTGCGCCTGTCTGGGGGGGAGTTCGTGATCGACATAGTCACAGACCTGAGCTCTCGCTTGTGCACAGCTCAACACCACGCCTTTGTTGGCCATCTTACGCGCATCTCCTTTGGCAAGACTCGTTACCAGCATCATGCGCCCACGTCTGAGGCGCTGCTTAATCGTCGGTAGCTTTTCCCCTAGCAATGCAGCTACCTCTGGAGTTGACCAACCCTCTGCATCGTGGAGCACCACGACCTCCCGGTAGATCACGGGTAGATGGAACAGCGCTTCCTGAAGCTCGCTACGGACTTCCATGCGCTCGATCAGGGCTTGTGCGTCGACATGGTAAGACTCATCGCTCCATAGGACTTCGACGTCTTCGGCAAGGTGTTCGGGAGAATGGTGTCGCGTGCGATCGATAGCGATGTTGCGTAACATTCGGTGGAGCCAACTGCGCAACCCATCACCACCACGAAATTGCGTTTGACGCTCCAAGGCTCGCACGATGGTCTCTCCTACAAGATCTTCAGCCTCAGCCGAGGATCCGACAAGGGAGTATGCATATCGGTAGAGTCCATGAATCTCACGGGCGACGAGGCTCTCGAAAGAATTATCGAGAGCCTCAGGTTCATTCACCATGGCGTCCTATCGATCCGGGCATCTATCATCCCCTGCTTTCCTATATCTCAGGGAGTGCCTCAGGGCATGATCCCGAGCCGTCCAGCCGACTCATCGGTCGAGGTGAGTCTATCGCTTCGTGGTAACGTGCTTTGTCGATGCCAGCGTGTTCACCTTTGTCAAGGTATAGATCGGGCAATATTGTGATGCTGCGGTGATGACCATGATGGCAGCGACTACGAAGAGAACGATCCCCCATGCGGTGGTCGCGCCGACGACGAATGCGAGAATAATCGCAGCTATTGCGACCACTGAACGGACGATACGATCTGTTGTGCCAACATTCTTCTTCATTGTTCTTCTCCTTGTTGAAGTTTTCATGTCCTAGACGGATGAGGAGCCGAAAAGGATACAAATCGCTTCTGCCTGCGCTAACAGGACGGTTGATAGCAGGTCACATCGTGGTGGCCCGATGTCACTGACAACAAAGCCGATGTCCCTTCAGCCCCGTCGGATCTGTCGTGCGCTAGCGCTTATCAGCAACCGCACCATATCGACGCCATCCTTGCGATCACGCCTGACCCAAGGGAGCCACCAGTTGATCGTCGAACGGGTGACGACCGGGTGGCCTGTCGCGATGTTGGGTTGATCCGATCGCCTGACCTAACCGCAGCAGAACATTGGCCCCTCATGGTTCGTACAAGGTCACCAACGCCGGTTTGCATTGTGGTGCTCGCAACCTCCATCTCGGTTGGAAGCTACTTTGCCAGGCAGCCAATCGTTCAAGAATCTTCCACCGAGGCCAAATGTGGCGTTGCTAGAGCTCAGCTGCGCTGATGGGCGCCCATGCTTCGATGGCTTTGTACCAGCCACTTGCCCAAGGCATTCCAATTGCTGAGCCATGTGGTGAACTTCTCAAGGAGCCATAGTGCCCAAGGGCTCAAGATGAGCACAAAGAGCCCTCCAAAAATGAGGCCAGCGACGACATCTCCTGGGTAGTGCATACCGACGTAGACTCGGCCGAAGGCCAGAAAGACGCCCATGATGGCTGCTAGGATTGTCAGGAGCCGCTGCCGACTGAGCCAGAGTCCGACGATTACCGCGCCGGCGATCGTCCCGTGCCCGCTCGGGAAGCTGTATCCATGCGTGCGTGTGAGCAAGACCTCGACGTGAGCGAGGGTCAGGTAGGGGCGACGCTCTGCAAAAAGTGGCTTAAGGACGTAGTGGGAGATGCCCTCTGCAAGGGCAGTACCCCCGGCGGCCCACAGAACCCTCGCAACCTGTCGTTGTGGGTATGACTGCGACCGGGCACGCCACCATGCGATGAGCAACAAGAGTGCCAAGAGTCCGATACCGGCTAAATGTGAGTAGCCTGCCATGAAGCCATGAGCCCAAGGGGTCCTGACAGCGAAGTGGTTAACGTCGAGATAGAGCCTTCGGTTGAGCTTGACGATTTCGGGCATTCGTGTGGCTCCTCTCGCAAACAGATCGAGAATAAGACAGAAGTTTACCCAAACTTTACCGCGTGTTCATTGAGCCGGTCTCAGTTGGACATGCCAGCGGGTAGCTGTCGCAGCCAAACCGGGTCGTCATCATCGAGGCATGTCACCTGTTGGCAAGGTCTGACCTGAAAGTTCCTCATGGCGAGAGTCGGCTGCTATGGTCAACCCAACCAGCATGGCGATCAAGGGAGCTCGACCGATGAATCGGGGCGGTTCGGGCCTGTCAAAACTTGGTTGCCAACCGTCTACGTTCCGGTTGAGGCAACGAGGTTGGCGCCTGTCGCGGGCGACGTCTTGACGCAGAGCTCGGAGGAGCAAACTTCAGTAGAAAGTCCTGTTAACTAGGGTGTGCTGGTGATGTGGTTAGGTTGGTAGCCGTCTAGGGCCTAGGAGCGGTGACGCTGGAGCCACGCATCGAACTCGGTAGCGATGATCCGCTCATCGTGAACATTTTTGGCCGCGTCGGATGCAAGATAGACAACGGGAGGCCCCATGATCTCCGGTGACAGGGCATGATCGCGTAGTTCTTGGGGCGCATCTTCAGGAACCATGCCGGTTACGGTGACGCCACCAGGCAACACGATGTTGACCCTGACAGGAGTGTCGGCGAGGTCCTTGGCCATGATTCTTGCCAAAGCTTCTGACCCAGCACGGGAAGGTCCATAGGGCACGAATCCGCGCCGTACCATCGTCTCATGGTTCATGGATACCATGATGATCGCGCCTGAACCCCGTGCTATCATTCGGGGTGCTACTTCTCGCGCTACAAGAAAGTAACCCGTGAGGTTAGTGTCGATGACTCGGGAGAAGTCATCGGCCGGCACCTCCCAGAAGGACATTGGTTGCTCGAAAAATCGCGGGTTTACCGTTCGCATCCCGATGCCGGCGTTGTTAACCAGAACATCGAGGTCTCCAAAGTGGTCGTAGACCTTCTCGACGGCACGCTTTACCTGGTCTGCGTCGCGAACGTCAACCTCCACCGAGAGAACATCGTGGCCCGCTGATGCGAAATGGCGAACGGTGGTGGTGAGCCGTGGTCCGGGCCGAGCGCAGACGGCCACCCTTGCGCCCGCTTGTGCAAGCGCAGTGGCGACGGCGGCACCGATGCCGCCCGATGCGCCGGTTACCATTGCGGTTCGTCCAGTAAGTGACTCCAAGAGGACAAGTCTACCCGACACAAAGATCGGTTAGAGCTGCACGCTGAGTCGCCAACATTGATCTGGCGAGGTGTTTTGGTGCCTTGATGAGTCTATTGCTCCTGTTCGAGGAGTGTTTGGCTCTCCTGGGTGAGCCCGAGAATTCGCCAGCCTCGATCGATAAATCCGGTTGCCTCGGCTACCTTGGCTGACGCTTGGTTGTCAGGCGCATGGAGGTACGTCGGGATCATTCCGTCGCGCAATACCTGTCGGGCGGCTTGGGCTACCAGCGCTTTGGCAAGGCCGCGCCCACGCGCTTGGGGCTCAGTGACGACAGCAAGTTCTCGGGCAAAGGAATCGTGTCGTTTGAGGCCGACACCTGCGATCACGTTGTGGTCGTCATCGTAGGCGACGAGAACCTTGGTGCCGAAGGAATGGAGCCAGGCGGGAATGCCCGGGTCGCTCGCCGAAACCCAGATACCTGGTTCTCCAAGATCTGGGACGCTGAACGCGAACCGGAAGAACCCACAGAAAATCGCATGGTCGCCGAGGCCAAGTCGAGTTTCGATGAAGGCGATGGCGTCATTTAGTGCGATGACATCGTCGATGACCGTTTCGGCTTCTGGGGGTAGGGGTGTCGATGTGCATGGCTTGTGCGAAGGCGATTGCGAACGCATACCTAAGCGGGTATTGGTGACGACCCCTTGCGTCGGAGCGCTGTTATAACCATCGATGAAACGTCGGGTCAATGCCGGATCGATCGAAAGTAGTACGCCGTCTGCCGGGGATGAGAGTCCCACAAGCATACGAACGGAGCCATCCCAGCCTGGTTTGCGTCGGCGGGTCGTTGGGTAGGTCTCAAGTGGGCCGCTTGGGGGCCATTTCCCGAGCCAATGTCGAAGGTGATCGTGTAATCGTTGCCATCTATCGTGCTCACTTGTTGTCACTCCACGAGTTTATGCTCAAATACGAGCCTGCCGAACTTGGGCTGCGCATAAGTGCTGCCCTCATCTTTGGCGTTTTGAACGACTACATTGATCAGATAGTGCTGCAGTTGGACGTTTCTACCGCATGGAGGTCGAGAGTATGACCCAAGCAGAGCCACCATCGGCACGAGCGTCGGTTCCGTATTGGAGACGCTCCGGCGACGAGCGCTTTGCGCGCCGCCAGGCGAATCGAGGCAAATGGGTGAGGCGAGGTATGCTCGCATTCGGCGCGTTGCTGGTGGTGTCGGTACCATTTGAACTTCACGAGTTTTTCGCAGCGAGGGCGCTTGCGGCCAAGGAGGTCATCCTGCGAGCCAATGAACTCGAGTTGGGGACCGAACCTATCGTTGACTATGGGCCCCAGGGACGATTGGCTGCGCGCCAATTTGGGGTTGGATCGTGGATCAAGCCCGCCGCCAACCACCTTTGCAATACCGTCGAGTCGTGGACTGGCAGCGTAGCTCACATCAAGGTTGGATTTTTGGAGGCCACAAATGGTGGCGCCATCGGCATACTTGCGGCCTCGTGTGAGACCACTGATGGTTTTAATCGCTTGGTGATTGGCCGCTATGACCCGCCGGGTTCGTTGACGAAGATCTTGCTTGGGGCTAGTCGCAATGTGACGCTCGCAACCGTTATCGCTACACCCTCGACGCTTTACCTGCAAAATCCGTTGTACGGGAACCATACCGTGGCCACCAAGGACTCCAAGCTCGTCATCGCCCAGCTTTAGCGCACCCGAAGGTCTACGTAGACGACAACGATCTGCCAGCTGTCGGCGACCGAGCTTGCCTCGGGTCACAACCGTTTCTGCCTGACTGTATGGTTTGCTACGGTGCCTGGCCGGTTGCTTGTGGCTGGAGACCCCTTGAGCGCGAGTCGCGACTCGGTCGTTGCGACATCGTCGACCGATAGCGATCTCTGTTCGATAGTGCTCCCCTCATTGGGTGCCTAGTTTATGTCGGCTCGCAGTGACACCTTGCGGCCGCTGGAGGCTGATGAGCTTTTACACACCAGTGGGTGCACAAACCGTTGATCGCATGGCTGTGCGTGTGATCGGGTGGCGCTGTAAGTCAGCGTTGGTGACTTGGTACCAACGGCATCGTCGATTGAACGAGCTTAGGCGACCTAAGATTAGCCGGACCAACACTTACGCATGCCCAGCAGCTGATCGAAGTTTTGCTCGCGATCTCGTTCAGAGGTGGGAATGACTCATGTGGACGGTCGAAGTGGTGACCTAGGGTGTCTAGCTCTCCTGGGTAGGGAGCAACATGTCAAGGGTAAGATGTCCGACTGGACAAGTTAACGTCCTCGTCACACCCTCAATGACCTGGATTCCTTCGACAACTTGACGACCAATTTCTTGGAGCGTCTCGGCATCGAGCAACGCAATGATGTCATAGGGGCCGGTGACATCATCGGCGCGGTCAACCAGCGGCAGCGAACGGACTGCGGGGAGTACCTTGCCCACAGCGCCAATCTCTGTTTGGATAAGAACGTACGCCTCCACACCTCTCCTTGCCTGCTTGGACCCCTTGGACTAGACTACCGTAGTCGGGACGCGTAGCGATCGATCCAGACTTTGGATCCTCGGCATTTCTCAGTCGGACGGGATCGACTGCCATTGGACATTGGGCTTCGATGGTGGGGCTGGTCTGTGCGGGACCGGATGCACGCGAAAAGGAAAGATCGACTAGCCCAGAGTGTGACTAGCGAAGAGTTTGGATGGCGGTGGAATGCGAGTTGGATCCGGTGAGGAGTGGCGCAAGCTCGTGCTCTACTTTCCCTCAGAGCGTCGTTTCGATTACGACCACCCCCTGGCGCGGATGCGTCTGCAACTGCACCGTTGCGCCCTCGATGCTGGCCTTGATAGCTATCTCGATCCTGAGACCGGCGACAGCGTCTTGACCGCAGCCTCACTGATGGATCATGGCTTTTGCTGTAGCCTTGGATGTCGGCACTGCCCCTTTACAGGTGGTCAGCGACACGCGATCGAAGACATTGCGCCGCAATGAGTTCGACAGGTCAAGCCCGTTGGCGACTTGAAAGGGTATCGCTAACGACAGCGACGCTGCATGAGGCCTGGCCCCGACTCACAGAAGGTGAACGCCTGTGTCGGGTCGCTGAGCCCATCGACCGCGCCCTGGTGCTCGGCTCCTCGACCGGGGAGGAGGGCTTTGACCTCCAACAAGTCCGACGCGAGGGCATCACGGTCGTGAGACGCCATAGCGGGGGAGGTGCGGTACTCGTTGAACCTGGGGACCAGATTTGGCTGATGCTGTATCTTCGACTTGACGACCCGTTAGTCCTGAGAGATCTGGGATCATCATTTCTCTGGCTGGGCACGGCGGTACAGAATCTCCTTGAGGGTCTTGGTGTCGAAGGCCGGGTAGTCACCGACCGACAGGAGCGGACCGAGCTTGGGCGGATGATTTGCTTTGCCGACCTTGGTTTTGGTGAACTCACCATTGGTGGAGCTAAGGTGCTCGGCCTCGCGCAGCGCCGCTCTCGAGGTCAGGCCTGCTTCCAACTCTCGCTGCTCTGGAATGAGCGCCAGAGCGAGATCTCGCGATTCTTGCGAGATTCCGATCTCGCGAATCTGCCACTTCGAGTCGCGGGCATAGCACCAAGAGTCGTACTCTCGCGGCAGAGGTTGCAAGATCGCCTCATCCAAGCGATTACCACCCGGTAATAGAACAACTGTTCGTTTAATACCAATCCGGACCCGAAATATGTCATGTTTCGCTCCCTTCATACCGAAATTTAGAGTATCGGTGGGGAATTGTGGGGTAAAGTGGGGCCCATTGGTTATGAGTGGAGAGGACTGTCGGGTCGGTGTGGCAAACGGGTGAGGTGAAGGCGAAGTTCTTTGGTGGTTACACCCACACCCTTGATCTGAAGGGTCGTCTCACCTTGCCCGCGCGCTTTCGCTCTAACTTCACCGATCACTGTTACGCGACGCCGTCGCAATATGGTGACCCGTGCATCGTGATCTGGACAGTCGAAGATTTTCTGACTTTTGCCAACGCCGTCCCCCAAGAGAACTGGGGTGAGTCCGTCGAGCGACTTCGTCTGCGCGACTGGGGTCGGCAGGCGTTCGAGCTTGAGATCGATCGCCTTGGACGGATCGGTCTTCCCCAGCCATTGCGCACGCTCGTCGATCTTGAGCGCGAGGTTCTGGTCAATGGTGCCTTTGGAACGATTGAAGTATGGGATCCTGTTCGCTGGAATCGTTATCGGGAACAAAACGATGGCTGACCATACTCCCCCTAACTTGACGCCAGGTAACGATGACACTCTGATCTCGGATCAGTTGGATCCAAGGGGCCAACGGGTCTTTCAACACACGCCGGTGCTCGCCGTCGCGGTCGTGGATGGTTTTCGGGATCGACGATCCTCATCAGCGGTCGTTGTGGATGCCACTGTTGGACTCGGTGGGCACACCCAAGTGCTACTCGATGCCTTTGACTGGGTCCAGGTGGTGGGCCTCGATCGGGATCGACAAGCCTTGGAGCGGACCCGAGTTCGACTGGGGTGCTATGGTCAACGCGTGCGACTGGTGCATGGAACCATGTCGAACCTCACCGAGACGGTATCACCAGTCACGGCGGTAGCCGGAGTACTCGCTGATCTTGGTGTTTCCTCCATGCAGCTTGACGATCCTGCCCGCGGTTTTTCCTTCCGGTTCGATGCCACACTGGATATGCGAATGGATCAGTCCAACGAAGGGATGACGGTCGCGCAGTTACTCGAGTCGAGTACGGTTGACGACCTCATCGGCCTCTTCCGGCAACATGGTGTTGGTTCGTTGTCTAGGCGTTATGCCACAGCTATCAAAGATGCGCTGCCGGTGACAACCACCGGAGGGCTCGCCGCCGTGATCGTCGAAGCCACCCCTGCAAAGCTTCGCGGTGGTCGCATCCACCCAGCAACAAAGGTGTTTCAGGCCTTGCGTGTCAGTGTCAACGACGAGATCGGTGAGCTTATGCAATTCCTCCCTGCTGCGTTCGCCCTACTCGATGTGGGGGGAGTGCTGCAGGTGATCAGCTACCACTCCGGCGAGGACCGGCTCGTTAAGCGCTTTATGCGCCACGTTGAGACTGGTGGATGTCTCTGCTCTCCGCGGCTGGGCTGCACGTGCGGTGCGACACCGGCGGGTGAACGAATCCAACGACACGCTATCAACCCCTCCGAGGCGGAGGCGACATTGAATCCAAGAGCTAGGAGTGCGCACCTTCGCTCATTGCGGCGCAGCGCTCGAGACGTGAACGATGTAATTGATCGATATTGGCATCAGGTGACCACATGGCACGAGTAGTGGCGCTGCCCCAGACTCCACTGCGCGAACGACCTCAACGTCGACGACCTGAACTGGTGCTCATTACGCCACCAGCACGTGTCTCTCGCTGGCGCCGCCTGCGTAGCATCGTGATCTTTGTAACCGTTGTTGGACTCATGGCGATGGTGGTGGTCGCTCGTATCGGTATCGAACTCCAAGAGTCGAGGGTCGCTCAGCTAAGCTCTGCCATTACTCAGGCCGAGCGCACCCAGGCGAACCTCAAACTCCAGGTCGCTGAGCTGTCATCTCCGCAGCGAATCATGAACTACGCAAGCGCCCATCTCCATCTCACTCTCCCGGGATCGGTTGATGTGGTCGCAGGCTCCAGCGCCAAGGGCGCAACTGCGCTACCGCAGTCCGAGGGGTCGAGCCCGACGCTGCCACTTCCCGCAGGCGAGGTCGCCAGTGGCAACTAAGCGACGGAGCCGACGTACGAGGCTGACCTTTTTGCTTTGTGGCATTGTCACCCTGGCACTCATCGTCCAGTTACTGCGGGTCACCGTCTTAGCTATGCCGACCTACACCAACCTCGCTCAACAAGAGGTCGAGACCACGGTTACGCTTCCGGGGTTGCGGGGATCCATCCTGGCAAGAAACGGCGAGGTTCTAGCGACGTCGGAGCTCCGTGACACCATCATCGCCGATCCGCTCCAAATCAAGAGCCCAGCGACTGAAGCGAAAACCCTGGCAACGCTGGTCGACTCGCCGGTAGCACAGGTGCAACACGCCCTGACGGTGCCGGGTGGATATTCGGTGGTTGCCCAGTTGGTTACCCAGTCGATTGGATCTCGAATCGAGAACATGGCGCTCGACGGAGAGCTCCCAGGCATCAATGTTGAGCCGGGTCAGGCGCGCTACTACCCGGTGGGTTCGTTAGCGGAGCCGGTCATTGGCCGGGTCGGCGCGAACGACAATGGGCTCTTTGGTCTTGAGTATCAGTACCAGAACTTGCTCGCTGGCAAGAATGGCTACCAGATTGAGCGTGTCGCGAGCGGGTCGTTACCGTTGCCAAATGCCGTCGTCAAGCGCCAGGCGCCGGTGCAGGGCAAAAATCTGGAGTTGACGATTGACCCGAGCTTGCAGGCCTATGCCGAGCAGGCGGTAGCTGGAGAGATCGAAAAGACGAATGCAATTGGTGGGACCGCCGTTGTGATGGACGTCGCAACGGGTCAGATCTTGGCGATGGTTTCGCTCACTGCCCCTCCGTTGCCCGGTGCCAAACCGCTCGCTAATGGTGGCCAGCCGGTCGATGTCCAACGTGCGCTACCGACTGAGAGCTGGACGAATCAGGCGGTAGCCTACGCCTACGAACCGGGGTCGGTCGCCAAGATCGCCACCTTCACTGCAGCGCTTCAGGACCATCTGATCACCCCAACCTCGACCGAGGTCGTTCCCGGACAGCTCGACATCGACGGATCGATTTTTCACGACGCAGAACCGCACCCGACGGAGGTGCTCACGATGGGTCAGATTTTGGCCCAAAGCTCAAACGTTGGGACCATCGAGATCGCCCGACGACTCGGGCCGGCACGGTTATTGGCCTCGTTTGAACGTTTTGGCTGGGGCGAACCCACTGGCCTGGCATTCCCTGGGGAGACACAAGGGTACATGAAGCCGATCAACCAGTGGTCGCCGACGGCGATTGGTTCGACACCAATTGGCCAAGACCAGCTAGTGACACCCCTGCAGGTGCTCGATTCTTACAACGCGATCGCTAACGGTGGCGTGATGGTGCCACCAAAGCTCGTGTTGGGGACCGTTGCAAGTGACGGTCAACTCCATCCGTTGCAGAGTCCATCACCGCATCGCATCGTGCCCCCAGCGATCGATGCAGAGATGGTCCATCTGCTCTCCGGCGTGACTGGGGCTAACGCCACCGCTCCAGATGCGACGATCCCTGGCTATCTCGTGGCGGGCAAGACTGGGACATCCCAGAAGCCGTTACATACCCAGTCTGGGTACCAGATGGGTGCCTACTGGGCTACCTTTGTCGGCATGGTGCCAGCGCAGCACCCGGTGCTCAGTGCCATTGTCATGCTCGATCAGCCGGTCCCAATTTACGGTGGAATGACGGCGGCCCCGGTGTTCTCCCAGATCATGCGCTACGCGTTGGCCCGCTATGGAATCACCCCGTCGGGTAAGGTTGAGTCATCACTCCTCCCGAGGATCAAGCAACCTTCCCGCCGAAGGGTCCACGGGTGACTATCACAGCCACCGTATCCCTATACCATAGTTATGGTTGTGGTCCAGGTTGGGGCGAGGGAGTGGGAGAGACGAGGCATGCCGCAGTGAGGTTGGCCGATTTGGCTCGTCGATTAGACGCCAAGATCGTTGGGGCGATAGGCGAGGACCTTGAGCCGTCCGGTCTGGCGATGGATCACCGTCTCCTGCGAGCGGGTGATATCTTCGCGGTTGTTCCAGGATCCCATGTGGATTCGTCGATTTATGTGGAGGAGGCCGTTCGGCAAGGAGCGATCGCGCTACTCGTGGCCGACCCGGTGTCTCCAACTAGCCTTCCACAGCTGGTGGTGGATCCCATGCGCCTGCGTGAACAGGTCGCCCTCGCGAGTCAGCTGGTCTATGGAGAGCCCTCGAAGAGGCTCAAGGTGGTCGGGGTGACTGGAACGAATGGCAAGACGACCACCGTATCGCTCGTCGCCGAGATGTTGGGCCTGCTTGGTTACGGGGTCGGAACCATGGGTACGCTCTGGGGTCGGCTCACCACACCTGAAGCTCCTGAGATCGCTCGTCGTTTGGCGGGCTTTGTGGAGAATGGCCGGAGCTATGCGGCGATGGAGATCTCCTCGATTGCCCTTGCCATGAGTCGGGTCAAGTATCTCGACGTTGACGTCGCCGTGTTTACCAACCTATCCCAAGACCATCTGGACTTTCACCCGTCGATGGAGGCTTATTTCGCAGCCAAGGCCTCGCTGTTTGATCCGAGCTACGCCCACCTTGGCGTCATCAATGTCGATGACCCGTGGGGACGTAGGCTCATGGGTGAGGCGAGTATCCCGGTCGTGGGGGTCTCTGACGACGCGCTGACCAATGTAACGCTTGGACCATATGGATTGAGTTTCGATCTGCGTGGCTATCGATTTGCCGCACCCTTGATTGGACACCATAACCTTGTGAACCTGCACACGTCGCTCATCGTGATGGAGTCACTCGGCTTTGACCTCAAGGATCTTATCGAGGTGGCGCGGGAGGTGCAGGCCCCACGCGGGCGACTCGAACGGGTACCGAGCGAGCACGGATCTATTTTCATCGACTATGCCCACTCGCCCGGTGCCCTCGAACAGGTGCTGATCGCGGCGAGGCTTTCGCTTGGGCATCACGGGAGACTGTTTGTGGTCTTTGGTGCTGGCGGCGAGCGAGATCATGGGAAGCGACCGTTGATGGGGTCGACGGCCGAACGGTTGGCAGATGTCGTCATCGTCACCAGCGACAATCCTCGCTCCGAGGATCCACGTGCGATCGCCGAAGATGTCATTGCTGGCTGCGTCCAGGCGATGAGGCCACGCGTCTTGCTTGACCGACGAGAGGCGATCCGTACGGCGGTGCACGAGCTGTGTGATGATGACGTGTTGGTGATCGCCGGTAAGGGACATGAGAGGAGCCAACGGATTGGTTCTGCTAGCTACGACTTCGACGACTACGACGAGGCGTTGCGAGCGGTACTCGAACTCCGGGAGCACGAACGTTGATTGCGATCCTCACCGGCAGCGGACTGGCGTTGATTGTCGCGATTTTTCTGACACCAGTTCTGATTGACCGACAGCGGTCCCGCGGGGTTGGTCAGCAAATTCGTGAGGATGGACCGAGTCGCCACCTCGTCAAGGCCGGTACTCCCACCATGGGTGGCATCGCGATCATCATCGCGATCGTGCTGAGCTATTTGCTGGTGCATGTCCACCTCGGAGTTGGGTTCTCTCGATCAGGCATCCTGGTCGTCGGTGTTACCGTCCTTTCGGGAGCCATTGGACTGGTCGATGATCTCTTAAAAGTGCGCAATCGACGTAGCCTCGGCCTCACGAAGTCGGCCAAGTTCTCCTTCCAGGTCGCGGTCGCGGTCGCCTTTGCGTTGTTGGCCCACTACTGGGCGCATGTGCCTACCGCGATCTCATTCGTGCGGCTTGGAAGTCTTAGCATCGGGCTCGGCACCGTTGGTTGGTGTATTTTTGCCGTCCTCGTGGTGGTCGGTACCTCGAATGCCGTCAACCTCACTGACGGCCTCGATGGGCTCGCGTCTGGGGCCGCCATCTTTGCCTTTGCGGCTCTGGCGCTGATCTCGTATTGGATGTTTCGCCATGTCGTGGCTTATGGTGTCCATGACGCCCTTGACCTGGCGGCACTCGCGATCTGTTTTGTCGGCGCGATCATTGGTTTTTTGTGGTGGAACGCGCCACCAGCCAAGATCTTCATGGGCGATGTCGGCTCACTAGCGATTGGAAGTGGTCTCGGGGCGTTTGCGCTCGTGCTTCGCCTCGATCTTCTCCTGTTATTGCTCGGAGGTCTCTTTGTGATTGAGACGCTCAGCGTCATCGGTCAGGTCTTTTCCTTTCGGGTCTTTCATCGACGTATTCTCAAGATGGCTCCCATCCACCATCACTTCGAACTCAATGGCTGGCCGGAGACGACGGTGTTGATCAGGCTCTGGATCTTTGCAGCCGTCATGACCGCTATTGCTGTCGGCGCCTTCTACGCCGACTTTCTCTCGATCGGGAGCTTTGGCCGATGAACCTCGGTGGCAAACGGGTGCTCGTGGTGGGTCTTGGGGTGAGTGGACTCGGGGTTGTCGACGCGCTTGCCGATAGCGGTGCACGACTGAGCTTGGCCGAGGATCGGGAGATGGGACGTGAGGTCGCCTTTGAGCGCGGGATCTTCGAGTCGCTAGGAACGATCGAAGCCCTCGTTCGAGAGCCGTGGGATCTGATCGTGGTGTCGCCAGGGCTCGCACCCCAGCGGTTGGGCCTGACGCCACTCGCCGGTCGGGTGATCGGCGAGCTCGAACTCGGTTGGCTCCTAGCCGATGCGCCGGTGAGCGCGATCACGGGGACGAACGGCAAGACGACCGTCGCCACCTTGACCGCTCAGATGCTCGGGCCAGGAGCGATACTTTGTGGCAATGCAGGGGTGTCGTTTGCGGCGGTTGCGCGAACGGGAGCGAGCCGTTATGTCGTCGAGGCGAGCTCATTCCAGCTCACCTGGGCTCCCACGTTCTCACCTGCGACCGCGAGCTGGACCAATTTTACCCCCGATCATCTGGACTGGCATGGTGATCTCGAGCACTATCGACGTGCGAAGGCCAAGCTGTTTACCCAGTTAGGAGAGGGGAGCGTCGCCATTTTGAACGCAGACGATCCGGTGGTTGCCAACACGGCCTTGCCGGCGGGTGTGACGCGTCGAACCTTCTCGCTTGCACCACAAGTTGGCGACGATCAGTTAGCCGATTACCGGGTCTATGCCGGTGAGTTGATCGGACCAACGGGTGAGGTTTTGATGCCGGTTTCAGCGTTGGGTCGGTCGGGTCCGATCGATCTTGCCAATGCGCTCTTGTCGTGGGCAACGGCTGAGGCGGCTGGAGCCGAGACGGCGGCGATCCAAGAGACGCTGGCGGCATTTCGTGGTCTCGAACACCGACAGGAGCGTGTCGGTGAGCTGCGTGGTGTGCTTTATGTAAACGATTCCAAGGCGACGACGCCGGTGGCGGCCGCCGCTGGAGTGAGTTCGTTTGCCCACGTGGTCCTCATCGCTGGCGGTCGTGGCAAGGGGCTGTCATTTGACCCGTTGAGCGCGGTCGCTGCACACATTCGGGCCGTCATCGGTATTGGTGAAGCCGGCCCCACCATCGTCGAGCTCTTCCGCGAACTTGGCCGTCCGGCCATGATGGCCTCATCGATGGCGGAGGCGGTGACGCTAGCGTCGCGGGAGGCGATGGCTGGTGATGTGGTGCTACTCGCCCCAGGGGCGGCATCGTTTGACTGGTACCGCAGCTATCGGGACCGCGGTGACGACTTCAAGGTCACCGTGAGACGTTTGATCGAGGCGAGCCATGACCAGGGCACGATAGCCCCTGCTCGCTTGCGCGGTTTGGAGGATCAATGAGCCATTTGGATCGAGGAGATCAAGGGGGAGGAGTTCGCGATGGCAACCACCGTCCGTAGCCGCACATTGGGCAATTTGCTAGCGAAAGTACGCCTCCGGTCGAGCTTCTACTGGCTACTCGCCATTCTTGTCACCGCCGGGGCGATCCTCGAGGTGGCGGCGGCCTACGTGGCGACGATCGCCGCGCACGCCTCGGTAGTCTCCCTCGTCGGTCACGAGCTGCTCTGGCTCGTTATCGGAGGACTGGCCTTTGTGGTGATGGGATCGGTTCCCCTGAGGGTTTGGTTGAAGATGGCGCCCCTGCTCTTGCTGCTTGCCGGCGTGATGCTGCTTGGGGTCATGCTTCCAGGTGTCGGTCGCAGCGTAGGCGGCGCCGATCGGTGGTTCCAGTTGGGTCCGATTCAGGTCCAACCTTCCGAGTTCGCCAAGCTCGCGCTGGTGCTGTTCTTGGCCCAGCTCGTAGCGAAACGACGGCCGGGCCAGTTGGTTGGCCCGGTGATCGTAGTGACCGCGGTCATGGCTGGGGTGATTTTTCTTGAGCCTGATATGGGGACGGCGATGATCGTCTTCTCATTGGGGTTGGCAGCGCTCTATATCGGTGGAGTACGTGGTCGTGCGCTGACCTTTGTCACGGTTGGGTCGGTGTTGATTGGGATCGCTGGTGCCTTCTCGAGCACCTATCGTCGGTTGCGGCTACTGTCGTTTTTGCACCCGTGGGAATACCGGATGAGCTACTCCTATCAAGAAGTCCAAGCGCTGGATTCCTTCGCCTCTGGCCATCTTCTCGGCACCGGCCTCGGCAACGGATTGGCAAACTGGGGCTATGTGCCCAATGCCCAGACCGACTTCATCTTCGCGGTCGTGGGGCAGGACTTTGGTCTCCTTGGATCGGTTGTGATCCTCCTCCTGCTCGTCGCGCTCGTCGTGGTCATTTTTCGTGTGTCAGAGCGATTGAGTGACCCTGCCGAGCGAACCTTGACGTTCCTGATTGGCGTGTGGCTTCTGGTGCAGATGACACTCAATATTGGAGCAGTCATCGGTCTCTTGCCGGTGACGGGTGTGCCTTTGCCGCTCATCTCCGCTGGAGGATCCTCTACCGTCGTCACCCTGGCAGCACTGGGACTCGTCAATGGTATCATTCGCAGGAGGAAGATCACATGAGTCGTGTCGTGTGGCTGGCGGCCGGTGGCACGGCTGGGCATATCCATGGGGCCGTCTCGGTCATGGAGGCATTCGATGATGAGGTCACTCCTGTGTTGATCACCACCGATCGACGAGTCGATCACGAGGTTACCGAAGATCTTGATGTGCGCATAGCGCGCATGCGAGGTGTCGGCCTCGCCAGGGGCGCTCGTGGTCTCGTTGGGGCCGTGGGTGCCAACGCGGGCGCCATGAGGGCCAATCTGGCGACCCTTGCGCGCTTGCCTCGTCCGGAGCAGGTGATCAGCTTCGGCGGGTTTCATACACCGTTGGTCTCCCTGGTTGCCCGCAGCCATGGCGCTCAGTCCTACCTTTTGGAACAAAACGCCGCCCTAACGCGTGCGAATCGGTTGGTTGGGAGCTGGTCGAGGCGCATCTTTTTGGCTTGGCCGGTCGCGGTCCCGCACTCCTGGCTCCCCCGGACGTTGGTGGTTGGTAATCCACCTCGCAGGGCGGCTGTCACCGAAGCGGATCGTGAGACACTTCGAGCATCGCTTGGTTATCGCCCAGAAGAATTCGTCGTGGTGGTGACGTCTGGCTCCTTGGGTGCTCGCAGTGTCAACGTCGCGACCCAGGAGGCGGCGCGTTTACTTGCTGACGCTCGTGGCGTGCGCATCATCCACGCGATGGGTTCCACCAATGCTCTTGCCCCTTCACCTGGGGCCATGGTGACCACCCAGGCGCACTATCAGGTCTTGGGCTATGAGCCAACGCTCTATCGCATGGTTCTGGCGGCGGATTTGGTGGTGGCGAGGGCTGGAGCTAGCACCCTGACCGAGATCGCGCTCGCGGGTGTCGCATCGATTGTGGTTCCGCTGCCACATTCCCCGAATGACCATCAGCGCAAGAATGCTGAGGTCTTTCGGCGTGCAGGGGCGGCGCTGGTCATCGAAGACGATGCCCTCTCCGGTGATGCCCTCGCCACGGCCATTGAAGCGCTCGTCGCCGACGGGGCGAGGCGGCATGCGATGGGAGAGGCCGCACGGCGGCTTGCACACCCCAATGCGGCGAGGCATATCTGGGAGGAGATGCGACGACCATGAGCCTTCTTGATCGAGTCCAACGGGTTCACATTATCGGTATTGGTGGCGCCGGCATGAGCGCACTCGCATCGCTTCTGTTGGAGGCGGGTCGCCAGGTCAGTGGCTCTGACCTCAAAGAGTCTGCTGTGCTGGAACGGCTGCGCCTACTGGGCGCCCAGGTGTACCTCGGACATGCTGCCTCCTATGTCGAAGGGGCAGACCTTGTCGCCTACTCCACGGCGATTGCCCCAACCAACGTTGAGCTTGTTGCCGCCCGTGGTGCCAACATCCCGACGTCGACGCGCGCAGAGCTTCTCGTTGGGCTCACAGAGGGGCGCCGTGTGATTGCGGTATCTGGTACGCACGGCAAGACAACCACTACCTCCATGATCGGACTTTCGATGACCCTCGCTGGTTACAGCCCAAGCTATGTGATCGGAGCGGAGCTCAACGAGGCAGGTGCCTCCGGCCATTTTGGAACCTCGGACGTGATGGTGGTGGAGGCCGATGAGAGTGACGGTACGTTCCTTGCGCTTGACCCCACGCTGGCTGTCGTGACCAACGTTGAGCCTGATCATCTGGACTTCTACGGAGATTTTGACCACCTGAAACAGGCTTTTCGTCGCTTTGTTGACAACTCCAGGCTACCGCCGGTCCTTTGCGTCGAGGATCCGTTCCTAGCAGGTATGGCGTTTGAGCGCGAGTGTATGAGCTATGGCTTTTCAGAGAGTGCCGTCTACCAGATCAAAAACGTCTCGATGTCGGCGACGTCGACCGCCTTCGAACTCTTCGAACACAAGCGAAGACTCGGAAGTGTCGAGTTGTCGGTGTTGGGTCTACACAATATTTTGAATGCGACCGCGGCGGTAGCGGCGGCAGGCTCGATCGGGGTATCGTTCGCCGAGATCGCACCATCGCTCAGTCGCTATCTCGGCGTCGCTCGCAGATTCCAACATCGGCGCGTGTTGGACTCCGTCAGAATCATCGACGACTATGCCCACCTTCCGAGCGAGCTCGTCTCCACAATCGCTGCGGCACGCCAGTTGGGTGCTCGTCGAGTGGTCGCCGTCTTTCAACCCCATCGTTACTCGCGCACACGCGCGATCGCCCAAGAGCTCGGAGAAGCGCTATCGGGTGCTGACCTGGCGGTGGTCACCGACGTCTATGCCGCTGGTGAGGATCCGATCCCGGGTGTCAGCGGTGAGTTGGTCTTTGCGGCAGTTCGCCATGTGCTTGGTGATCGTGCCTATTACTGTGCCTCACGACACGATCTAGCCAGGACGGTGCGTGACTTGCTGGAGCCAGACGACGTCTGCCTTACCCTTGGAGCAGGTGACATCACGATGCTCGATACGGAGCTCGCTGATGTCTGGTGATAACGCGAGCGAGGCACTCAAACCGCTGGTTGAGAGGCTTCGCGCCGAAGGCATGCTTGTCCTCCTTGATGCTCCATTCGGTGCGCGAACGACCTATCGTGTTGGCGGTTTGGCCGCCGCTTGTGTTGAGGTCGCCTCGGTTGAGGAGCTTGAACGCCTGAGATGCCTCATCACCGAGCAGGAGGAGCGACCTCCGTGTTTTGTGTTGGGCAGAGGTTCAAACGTCCTGGTATCCGATGCTGGGTTTCCAGGGTTGGTGGTGACACTCGGCGCCGGGTTCTCCTGGCTTCGTCAGGAAGGAACCCTCGTCGAGCTCGGTGGTGCTTCTCCACTGCCAGTCATGGCGCGACGGCTTGCGAAGTTGGGGCTTGCAGGTTTTACCTGGGCTGTTGGGGTGCCAGGGAGCGTTGGTGGAGCCGTTCGCATGAACGCCGGTGGGCACGGACACATGCTAGAGGAGAGCCTCCAGGCTGCCTCGATCGTCGACCTTGCCGGCCCCAACGGAGCGAGCTGGCACCCGGCCAGCGAGTTAGCGCTGTCCTATCGCTCCTCAGCTCTGACCCCTGATCAGGTCGTGGTGGGGGCTCGGCTCCAGCTTGAGGTTGGAGATCCAAAGGCCCTGGAGTCACAGATTAGCGAGATCGTCGCCTGGCGGCGAGCCCACCAGCCAGGGGGGCAGAATGCTGGTTCGGTTTTTGCCAATCCTGTCGATGTTCCAGCGGCACAATTGATCGAGGCATGTGGGCTCAAAGGACTTCGCCATGGGAGTGCGTCGGTGTCGAGTAAGCATGCGAATTTTATCCAAGCTGAGCCTACGGGGACGTCAAGTGACGTCTACCAACTGATGGCCATCGTGCGCGATCAGGTGGCGCGCCAAACCGGTATCGAGCTGAGATCGGAGGTGGTGCTCATTGGCTTCTCCTGAGGATGGATGTCGATGAAACGCACCATGGGCGCCCGAAAGGATTCATCGGTGGATCGACGTGCATCGCCTCGGTCACGACGGTTGTCGAGCCCTAGCGCCCATAGAACAGAGCATCGGACTCCTAAGCGATCGAGTCGGCCCGTATGCCATGGGGTCTTGATCGGGGCCGGTGCTCTCGGTGTCGTGGTGGTTGGCCTCGTGATTGGGGTTGGCCCCTTGCTTCGGACACGTTCGGTGGTCGTGTTGGGAGCGACGCCGCCTGAGCGTGCACAAGCAAGGGCCCGCGTTGAGGTCGTGTTGGGACATGAGTACCTGTGGTCCGCCTCCCCAGCCCAGGTAGCGGCGACGTTGGCAGACGATCCAGGTCTGCGAGGGGCCATCCAACTGAAAGCTGTGACGAGGCAGTGGCCCGCAACTTTAGTCCTGGAGCTCCGTACCATCCCCACTGCCAGCCAGATCCAGGCGGGATTTGCCCTCACTGATGCTGGTGAAGTTGTCCCCGCAGGGTCATCGGTGGGTCCCGCTTTGCGACGAGTCGTGCAGATCTGCCCTAACGATGTCGCGTCGAGCCCACATTGCAACTGGTTGCCTCACGCTGGCGCGTGGGTGAACCCTGCGCTGGTGGCGGTTGCGGGTGCACTCGCCAATCAGGGCATCTCCAAGCGAACAGGATCGGCCCCTGTCGGTCAAGCCAGTGTCGATCAGGTTAAGGGCCTCGGCATCATCGTTCGCTTGGCGAACTCGGCTATCTGCGAATTGGGTTCCGCTGAGCGAGCTCAGGCCGAGGTGCGCGCTTGTGTCGAGTTTTCTACGCCCGGAGCGGTTCTCGACGTGATTGACCCAAATAGTCCAGCGGTTCTCCTCAACGATCGTGTAGGCTAGTCAAATTCGGAGGTGGCTCGCTGGCGCTAGGCCAGTAGCACCCAGGTTTGAGGTGAGTGGAGGCTTAGTAGTGGTTCAGCGAGGGTGGGATGCGAGATGAATGATGCGCAGAATTACATCGCCGTAATCAAAGTCGTTGGTGTCGGC
Source organism: Ferrimicrobium sp. (assembly GCA_022690815.1). Taxonomy (NCBI): domain Bacteria; kingdom Bacillati; phylum Actinomycetota; class Acidimicrobiia; order Acidimicrobiales; family Acidimicrobiaceae; genus Ferrimicrobium; species Ferrimicrobium sp. The sequence goes on along the minus strand of JALCZJ010000020.1, from coordinate 28,478 downwards.
GGTGGCGGTGGCAACGCGGTCAATCGGATGATCGAAGCGGGCCTCAAGGGCGTCGAGTTCATCGCTATCAACACCGATGCCCAGGCCTTGCTGATGAGTGACGCCGACATCCGACTCGATATCGGTCGCCAACTCACCCGCGGCCTGGGTGCAGGATCGAACCCAGACATCGGTCGTTCTGCTGCCCAAGAGCATAAGGATGAGATTCAAGAGGCGCTCACCGGAGCTGATATGGTCTTCATCACCGCCGGTGAAGGTGGTGGAACCGGCACCGGAGGGGCCCCGGTGGTGGCCGAGATCGCCCGTGGGATTGGAGCGCTCACCATCGGTGTCGTCACTCGCCCCTTCGGCTTTGAAGGCAAGCGCAGGGCAACGCAGGCCGATGAGGGTATCGCTCGACTGCGCGAGCATGTCGACACGCTCATCGTGATCCCGAATGATCGACTCTTAACGATTGCAAATGAGAAGACATCGATGATCGCGGCCTTTCGTATGGCGGATGACATCCTGCTCTCCGGCGTCAAGGGGATCACCGATCTCATCACCACCCCAGGCGTGATCAACACCGACTTTGCTGATGTCCGGGCCATCATGGCCTCGGCAGGGACGGCAATCATGGGTATCGGTATCGCCAGTGGTGAGAATCGTGCCACGACGGCAGCGCGCAATGCGATCACCTCCCCGCTCTTTGAAACCTCGATCGATGGTGCTCAAGGTATTTTGTTGAACGTCGCTGGTGGCACGGATCTCGGGATCTTTGAGCTGAACGAGGCTGCGAATATCATTCAAAATGCGGCATCCAGCGACGCACTCATCATCGTCGGTAGCGTGATTGATGAATCCATGGAGGATGAGGTCAAGGTCACCGTCATCGCCGCTGGCTTTGACGTGTGGGGTGAGGGCTCCCCCAAGCTGGTCGTGACGCCTCCGCTGGTTGAGGAGCCTGATTTTGGTGTTCCCAACGTGACAACTGAGTCGCCGTCACAGGATCCTCCGGATCCGGATCCGGAGGATCCTGACGATGGTGACGTACCCTTTTTTCTCCGCTGATGATTGCGCTCTCGCTCCGTCGTAGTGGCGTGAGGGTTGCATTTACTGATCGATCGGACACAGTCGAACAGGCCTGTTGCGTACTCGGGGGCAGTCAAAGCCTGGTTCGGGTACGTCAGGTGCACGGCACCAGGGTGATCTCCGTCCCTGACGATGGCGAAGGAGTTGAAGCCGATGGCATCTATCTCGCTGCTGGTCGGCCTGAGGTGGCAGGTATCGCGACAGCCGATTGCTTGCCTCTGGTACTAGCTAACCATAATGGTGACGCTGTTGCGTTGCATGTTGGTTGGAGAGGGCTTGTTGGCGGCGTCATCGAGGCTGGGCTATCGCGACTTGGGGGCAATGGTCTTGAGGCGGTTATCGGGCCACATATCCGATCCTGTTGCTACCAGTTTCTTGGACCGGAGCGCTACATCGTTGAACAACGATTCGGTGCAGCGAGTTTCGACGGTGACAACCTCTCGTTGGAGCACGGGGTCCAGCAGGTACTTGAACAGAACCGGGTTGGATCCATGATCGCCGTCGAGCAGTGTACCTTCTGTGATGACGGGTATCACTCCTACCGCAGGGATAGAACATCGATGCGCCAGTTGACGCTGGTGGGTGCAGGAGGCCGCTGATGGTCGGCTACGACGACCTCGGAGCTCGTCTGGCTAGCGTGAGGGCGGAGATTCGGCGGTGTGGTGGCTCGGATGAGGTTCGGGTCGTTGCCGTCACCAAGCGACATCCACTCGATGCTGTCATCGCTGGTACCCAAGTAGGTCTCGATGAGTTCGGTGAGAATTACGCCGATGAACTCGTCGCTAAGGCCGAACAGGCCAGTCAGCGGGGATTGAACGTCCGTTGGCACTATATCGGGGCCATCCAGCGCCGCCGCCTTCGTCAAGTCTGTTCGTATGTTTCGATGATTGAGACCGTCTCGCGCGAGGTTGAGCTCGAGGCGTTAGCTGATATCGGGTTTGAAGGCGAGTTGCTTGTTCAGGTGGCACCCACCGGGCATCCAGAGGGACGCAACGGGGCTGACGACGATCAGGTGGTGGAGTTGGTGACGAGAGGTCGCGCGCTTGGCCTAAAGGTCGTTGGTTTGATGGGGATGGCGCTACCAGAAGGTGCAGATCGGGTCGCTGCCTACTTCGGGCACGTGTATTCGTTGGGCCAAACTTTGGATTTACGGGAATATTCTTTAGGAATGTCCGGCGATTACCAGGTAGGCGTCGCTCAGGGTGCTACTATGGTGCGGTTAGGTAGTGTTTTATTCGGTGCACGTGAGTAATCACGTGCTACGATAAGGCGTTAACGAGTGGGGTAGGAGGACCGATGGCGGGATTGAAGCGTGCACTTGCATGGCTAGGGATTACTGAAGAAGACGAGATGGACGGGGAGGTTACTGATCTTGAGCCTCCTGAGTCACCCGTCTATGAACGGCGTGAGCCATCCCCACGGGTGCAAGTCGTCTCTGGAGGCGTCCAAAGCGCCGCGGAGCCACAGCGCGAAGATCCGCAGCAGTATCGCAGTGCGGTAGTCCGTCCGTTTAACCCTCAGCCTGAGCGTGCAAAGATTCACCTCGTCTTGCCGACAAAGTACGCCGATGTCCAAGAAATTGGTGATCGTATGAAGTCCGACCAGCCGGTGATTATCAACCTTGAAGGTGTCGATCGGGATCTGCGTCGCCGTATTATTGACTTCTCCTCAGGACTTACCTACGCGTTAGGTGGTAAAGTGAAAGAGATAAGCACGAGCGTATATCTGCTCTCGCCGGCTCGCGTCGAGGTGGCCGACGAAGAGATGTTTCGGATGCGCCAGCGCACGGTAGCGAAGGGAGTTGGACTGCATGGGTCTTAGTGGAATCATCGTTGATCTCTTAGAGCTTTATGTCATCGTAATTGTGCTCTATGTGGTCATGACGTGGTTCCCGGTAACGAATCCCGGTGGCCCAATGGACCGGTTTCGTTACCTGTTGACTCGGCTCTCCGAGCCAGTTCTCAACCCAATCCGCCGGCTGATCCCCTCCGTTGGGGGCAGCTCGATCAGATTTGATTTTGCCCCGCTGATCGTCATCTTGGTGGTGGAGTTAATTCTCATTCCCATCTTCAGTCGGGTTTAGCGAGGGTGTCGTTTAAGTGTCGACTCAGTCTGGGTCGATAGTAGTAACATCCAAGATTCGAGCTATGTGGTTTTGGGCTCGTAGGGGAGGAGTACCGTGGAGGGAAACGCAGTCGATGCGCAAAGGATCCGTGAAGTGGAGTTCCGCGAGCGCATGAGAGGGTACCACCAGGAGGATGTCGACGAGTTCCTCGAGCAGGTTGCAAAGGGTGTCGAAGTCCTTGAGACCCAGCTAGCCCAGGCGCAAGAGGAGTTGGCACGACTGAAAGCCAATCCACCAGCACCGGTCACCCCTGGCGTTGCAAAGGTCGGTGACGACGTGATTCAGCGCACCCTTATTGTCGCACAACAGGCTGCTGATCAGCTGCGTGGTGACGCCGAGAAGGAGGCGAGGGAGATTCGAGCCGAGGCTCAGCGCCAGGCTGAGCGCATCCTCGCTGAAGCCCGCAGTACTTCGAAGTTGATCGAGGAGGAGCGCCGTAAGAATCTGCTTGAGGAGCTTGGTCAGCTTGAAGGAGAGTTCACCCGGCGTCAGGAGCAATTGGCAAACATCGTCGCCCGTGATCGAGCGGTGCGTCAAAAAATCACGGATGAGATTGGGAGCTTGCTGTCGCTCGTTCGAGTTGGTGATGGGTCCATGCTGGAGGGCGAAGGCACCGCTCGTTCGCAAGGTGTGCCGGGATTGAATGGGGACAACGATATTGCGGTGAGCGCCGAACCAGGTTGGCTCACCAGTGCACTTGCACAAGAATCCGCAGATGTGGCTGACCTCTCTTCAGGATCTGTGCCTTCAAAGGAGCCACGTGGGACCGTTTGCCCGGAACAGCCAACGTCTTCGGAGTCTTTGGTGGTGCCCCAGACGCCACGCGTCGAGACCGTAACTGGTGATCGTGTTGGTGATGGAGAGGATCATACCCCCGCACACGCTGGGGACCAAGGCCGAGAGGCCAGACCAATTCAAGAGTTTGTGTTTGGACATGACATCAGTTCAGAGACGGTTGACGAGGACGAGCCCTTCATGCTGTGGCGTCAGGACGACTGATCTGGCAGTGACGCCGCGGTCTCGATGATGATCTGCTTCGGAGCAGTCGTTGTTGTCTCTCGGGTTCTTGCGATCTCTTCGTGTCTCGTTGGCCCAGGATACCAGACTCACTGGCCGTCAGCCAAGACGTTGGTGGCGGTTTCTGATTGGCGCCACGAGTGTTCGATCCGATAGAGCAGGCGTGCCAGTTCCCGGGAGCGTGCGAGTGTCCATGAGGGTTCATGACCTGCGCTAAAGGCGGTAAAGACCTCGTTCACCATCGCGAGGTAGGGATCAATGCCCGGGCTAACTTGGTGGTCCTGCGTTCCGTCGGAGTTCGTCAGCGTCCAGTCGATGTCGTTGGGCCCTGGCGTGCAGGCCTTGTTGACTTCGAGGCTCGCGGCGGTGGTTAGGATGCGTAGGTTTTGTGATTCTCCGCTGATAAACGAGGTTACGAAGGTTCCGACTGCTCCATCGGCATAGCGTAACATGCAGTGTAGGGTGAGATCTACGGGATGGGATGCGTCAGTCGTGGTTGTCTCGGTGTGTATCGCTACTGGCTCTGCGCCGAGGAGGGACACGATGGGGAACAGCGCGTAGATACCGACATCGTAGAGAGAGCCTCCGCCTCGGGTGGCGTCGAGTCGATAGCCAGCCAGGGGGTTGAGGGTGCCGGTAAAGCTCGTAGCGACACTGACGATTTTCCCGAATTCGGTCGCCCGTGCGATCACCTGACGTAGCCTGGGATGATACGAGCTCATGAAGGCCTCGGTAACTAGTTGGGATGATCCCTCTAGCAGGCGGTTGAGTCGATCGTAGGCGTCTTCGTCAAGCAACAAGGGCTTCTCACAGAGGACATGCTTACCGGCGTGCACCGCTTGCTCGATAAAGTCCAGGTGTAGGTCATTTGGCAACGGGAGATAGACGGCTTCGACGGCTGGGTCGGAGAGTAAGGCTTCGTAGTCGGGGTAGCGGTATTCGGTGTCGGTGAGCACGTCCGCCGCGATCGCATCAGAGGATGTGCAGCCACCAAGAAACTTCGTCCAGGTTGAGCTTCGAAGGGCGGGGATGACACCGACCCTCGCAACGTAGCTTCCGAGGCCACAGACGGCAACTCTCAACGCGGTTGTAGGGCTTGAATATCGCCGAGCGCCGTTGACCGGTGTGCCAGTTCGAGCACGGCGACGACGTCGCGGATGTCGGTTGGAGCAACGGCGAGCGGAACTCCCACGAGGAGGTGATCGGCTAGGTTACGGTGGAAGCCGAAGGGATCGGGGTCCACCAGCGACGGTTGATAATGCGCCAGGCGACCAGGACCCTCGTAGAGGGCAACTTCAAGCATCACTGGTGCTTCGGCGTAATGGTAGCGATCGACCTGATAGCCAAAGACTGGTTCAACGCGGTGTTGTTCGAGCGGCCTATAGTTGCCGATGATGGTTCCTTGGGTCCCTTGGACGTAGAACTTAGGACGACGGAAACCGTCGAGCTCGCTCTGAAAGAACGTGGCCTCGCGACCGTCGGAAAACTGCAGATGAATGCGGAGTTGGTCGAGGTTCGTCATCTCGTGCCAACGACGTTTTTGACCAAAGGCGTAGACACGCTCCGGGGGGGTTCCATAGAGTTGGTGGATCCAGTCGATGTGATGGGCTCCCCAGTCGTAGGCGAGCCCTCCCGAGACGTCGTTGTCCGAGTGCCATGCACGACACGGGTGGTCAAAGGAGCTGACGGACGTTTCGATGTTGAAGACCTCGCCGATGACGTTGGTGTCTAGCAGCGCGGCAAGCGTACGAAAGTCCTGATCCCAGCGGCGGTTTTGGTGAACGGTCAACACGCGATGATTGCCTTGGGCAGTGTCAATGAGTTTGTCAGCCTCGTCGGTGGTGAGACAGAGTGGCTTCTCGACCACGACGTGTTTGCCTGCCTCCAGTGCCTGTAACGCTAGGGTGAAGTGGGTGTTGGGTGGTGTCGCGATGACCACGATGTCAGTGGCGCTATCGCTGAGAAGGTGGTCGACACTCGTGTGGCCGACGATGCCGGGAAAATCAAGCTCTGCTTGGGCGATTCGCTCTGGGTTTGCATCCATGGTGCTTGCGATCCGGAGCCCCGGAGTGCGGTTTGCGGCGGTACCATGGTAAAGCCCCATGCCACCGTAGGGGCCGTAGCCGATGACGCCGATGCCGAATTCGTGCTTGGTGGCGGTGTGTTGTGTAGCCAACATCAATCCCATGCATTGATCCAGCCAAGTGCCGGGTTGTGTGAGGGTCGCCATGTCGATGCCCAAGACCGTTAACGTGCCGCGCCCAAGTGACTGTCGACTTGCGACGGTGTAGTTCGTGAGAGCGATGTTGACGGTGAAGAGGATGTGCGCCTCGGTGGGTGCAGTGAAGGTCGCCAGTGCGCTATGAGCTGCAAATTCGTCCGGGGTTCTCGCGAGGAACGGCAGTTGGTGATTCGGTGCTAGTATCCACTCGCTGCGTTGTCGGTAGCTGAACTCCGAGTAGCCAAGGAGCGCCTCGATGCTTCGGGTTGTATCCGGCTTTGTGGCGACGATGATAACCTTGGCCCCTTGTCGCACGGATTCGATCAGGTGCTCATCAACGGTGTCCGTGATGATCGAGACCTCGGCATCGTTGGGAATGCCCTTGTCATCCTCAAGCAAGAGCACACGCCTCCCCCATGGAACCCTGTCGAGGAGTGAACGCAGGTCTGCTTGGTCTGATCGTGTGCTCATATGAATTCCTCTCAACTCATTCACTAAACCCTTGATCGGGATCATTGTTCGTCAGTGGGGTTGATCACCCTGACCTGTTCAACGTCTCTGGAGGGCCAAGACTTCCCAGGGCGCGAGATTGCTCCCGGTGTTGGGTTCGCGGTGACAGCCATACATTGTGTGGTAGGGTTCTAGTCGCTTGCCACCACACTGGCAATGCCTAGCTGACATCCATCGATCTCCACCATCGTGGCAGATATCGTATCGTCTAGGGCACGGGTGAGTTCGAGCGTGAGGGCGAGGGTCTGGGTTGTGATGTCGTCGGCATGGCGGCCGATGGCTTCGGCCAGTCGATGCGAGGGATCAGCGACCGCTATCGTGAGATCGATCCGGTCAGAGACGTCATAATCCGAGTCCTTGCGGTGTTGTTGGATGGCGCGAATGACGTCTCGCGCAAGCCCCTCAAGCTCGAGTGCGTCATCGGTGGTGAGGTCCAGTGCGACAACCGTCGCTCGGTCACCTAGAACGCGCATCGATACGCTATCGGTGGGCTCAAGGACGAGGACGTACTCACCTGGTTGAAGGACAGTGCCGTCAACGATTGGTGTGTCATTCTCGAGCTTATAGTGGCCGTTGCGGACGGCTTGAATGATCTTTTGGGTCATTGGGCCAAGCCGAGGGCCGAGCAGCGCTGGATTGATAGTGAGACGTTGGTGTGCGAAGCGATCAAAGTCACCGGTGACGTGTACCGCTTTGACGTTCGTTTCAGCCTTGATGAGGTCGACGTATGCATCAAGATCACGTGGCGCGAGGCTTGCGACGGTGATTGATCGCAAGGGAAGGCGTGCCCGCATGCCGGTCGCCTTGCGGATGCTGTGAACTTGTGAGCAGATTTCACGCACGAGGTCCATGTCACGCACGAGGTCGGGCTCGGGTGCCCCTAGGCGATCTGGAGATGGCCAGTCAGCAAGGTGGACGCTACGGGCATCGGTCAAGGCCCGGTAGAGGTATTCGCTCAGCATAGGGAGGAGTGGGGCGGTGAGCGTCGTCAGATTCTCGAGCACCGTGTGTAGCGTGTTGTACGCCTCTTGTTTTGAATGGTCAAGTTCAGGGGCACTACCCTTTGCTGCCCAGAATCGGTCCCGGCTACGGCGGATGTACCAGTTGTTGAGAACATCAAGAAAGTCCTCAATGCCGGCGGTTGCCCGAGAGAGGTCGAAGTGATCGAGTGACTGCGTGACCTCCTCGGTCAGCTGGCGACTCTTGGCGAGGATGTAGCGGTCCAGTAGATGTGTGGAGGTGGGATCGAAGGAGCCGCGGGTTCCGTCGGCCTCGGCGTAGAGCGCGAGAAACGAGAAGGCATTCCAGATTGGGTTGATCACGCGCTTGACGGTGTCAAACATCGCCTGACGTTCGAGGATCATCTCTTGGCCCCGCAGCACCGATGACGAGAGCAGGAACCAGCGCATGGCGTCAGCACCGATCTGTTCGAAAACCTCCCATGGATCGGGGAAGTTCTTCAGGCGTTTAGACAGCTTTCGTCCATCGTTGCCAAGGAGAATCCCATGGGCCATGCAGTGCTGAAAGGGCGGGGCATCAAAGAGGGCGACGGACAGGACGTGGAGCGTATAAAACCAGCCACGTGTCTGGCCGATGAACTCGACGATGAAGTCAGCCGGGAAGTTCGCCTCAAAGTTCTCGCGATGCTCAAAGGGGTAGTGAAGCTGAGCAAAGGGCATGGAGCCCGACTCAAACCAACAGTCGAGCACGTCAGGGACGCGACGCATCATCGCCTTACCGGTTGGATCGTCCGGGTTGGGCCGAACGAGTTCGTCGATGCTCGGTCGATGGAGGTCACTTGGTCGTACGCCGAAGTCGGCCTCAAGCTCATCGAGCGATCCATAGACGTCGACTCTTGGATAGGATGGGTCGTCGCTCTTCCACACTGGGATTGGTGAGCCCCAATATCGATTTCTGGTGATCGACCAATCACGCGCTCCCTCAAGCCACTTGCCGAAGGCCCCGTTCTTGACGTGCTCTGGAACCCACTCGATCGCTTGGTTGAGTTCGAGAAGTCGGTCTTTAAGTGCTGTGACGTTGACAAACCAGGAACTCACCGCCTTGTAGATGAGTGGCGTGTCGGTCCTCCAGCAGTGCGGATAGCTGTGCTCGTAGGGCTTTGCTTCGATCAAGAGCCCCTGCTCTTGTAGGTAGGACTTAATCGCTTCGTTGGCCTCGAACACCTGTGTCCCGGCGTACCAGCTCACCTCGCTGGTGTAACGCCCCTTTTCATCGACCGGGCAGACAACCTTGATGGAGGCGGCTTCACAGGCCTGCTGGTCCTCCTCGCCAAAACCTGGAGCCATCTGCACGATACCGGTTCCCTCGTCGATCGTGACGAAATCCCCTGCGATGACTCGAAAGGCGTTGTCAACATCGGCAAAAAAAGGAAAGATTGGTACAAATGGTCGGTTGAGCAGTTGGGTTCCAGTGACGGTGGTGACGACCACTAAATTGGGGAACCGATCATGGTAGGCAGCAAGTCGCTCGCTCGCCATGACAAAGAGCCTTGGGTCGTCGCCGTCGCGAAAGACCGAATATTCGACGTCGGGGCGGACGGCGACCGCCAGGTTCGAGGGAAGTGTCCACGGCGTGGTTGTCCACGCGAGCAGGTGGAGCTCACCGTCCACGATGGGGTCATCGCCATCGTCACGAGGTGGAAGCCGGAAGGCCACCGTAATGGCAGGATCGATCCGTGGGCGATAGGAGTCGTCTTGACGGGTTTCGAAGTTCGAGAGTGGAGTCTCACACTCCCAGCAGTAGGGGAGTACCCGGTAATACTCGTAGACCAGGCCCTTGTCGTGGAGCCGCTTGAAGGCCCAGATGACCGACTCCATGAAGCTCGTATCCATCGTTTTGTAGGAGTCGATGAAGTCCACCCACCGGGCTTGTCGTGTGACATAGCGAAACCACTCGTCGGTCGTACGCTGGACTAGCGCCCGACAGTGGTCGTTAAAGTGATCGATGCCGAGCTGCTCAATGCCGTCGCGCCCGCTCACGCCGAGCTCTTTCTCGGCAGCCATCTCGGCCGGCAATCCATGACAATCCCAACCAAAACGTCGTTCGACCACCTTGCCTCGCATGGTCTGGTACCGGGGAATGGCGTCCTTGACGAAGCCAGTTAGGAGATGGCCGTAGTGGGGTGACCCATTGGCAAAGGGAGGGCCGTCGTAAAATACGAAGGCTTCGCCCCCAGCGTCTCGGCGCTTGGCAATCGAGGCTCGAAAGGTGTCGTCGTTGTCCCAGAAGGCGAGGATCTCATGCTCGAGGTCGGGGAGATTGAGTGCGCCTGGTTGATGAGGGTATGGGCTCTTTTCTTCGTGGTCGCTCATGTAGCTACGCTAGTCGGACATAGGCAATGACCTGGTAGCGAGTGAGGATGAGCTTGTCTGATGGCGGGATCGTCGTGGGATTGGCCTACCATGCAGTTTGTGCTCGGATGTCGGCTAGAGTAGAGCGATCCAAATGAGCAGCATGGCTGGCCGCCGTGCTTCGAAGTAGATTGGAAGACAGATGGCCAAGATCACCCAGGAATCAAACCCGATCGATCCCGTCGAGGAATACCTTAACATGGATGATGATGTGCTTGACGAACTCTCAGACGAGGAGTTTGTGAGCCAGCAGCGTCTCCTGCTCGAGACCGAGCGTAAGCACTATGGCGAGCAAGCAGCCCAGCTGCGCGCCGAAGCTGACAGCATGGTACAAAACAATGAGCCCGCCGAGGTCCAATTCGATGAGGAGTCTGGCGAAGGTGGAACGACGGCGATCGATCGTGAACGCGACCTCGCGTTGGCAGGGTCGGCGCTCGCTGCCATCGAAGAAGTCGACCTCGCGCTGCGCAAGATGGATCGAGGCGTCTACGGTCTGTGCGAGAGCTGCAAGCAACCAATTCCGCGTGCTCGTCTACGGGCACTGCCCTTCGCACGATTGTGTGTGCGATGCAAAGAAGGCGGTTTGCCGCGCAATCGATGAGGAGCTTTCGGTCACGGGCTACCGCCGTCGTCGTGGTGGTAGCGCTGGTGATCCTGGCTGACCAGGTCACCAAGACGTGGGCGGAGAACGCGCTACGACGCGGCCCTATCGATATTCTCGGACCGATCAAGTTGCAGCTGACCTTTAACTCCGGCTTCTCGTTTTCGATTGGTCAAGGACACCCCTTGCTGATCACGATCGCCGCGATCGTGATCGCCGTCGGTGTTGGCGTCTATGCGTTGTTGACGCCATCGCGCCTCAAGCGTATTGCTGCATCACTGGTGGTGGGCGGTGCGCTCGGAAACCTGGCGGATCGACTCTTTCGACACAACCATGGCGCCGTCATCGACTTTATTCGCTTTCCACACTGGCCAATCTTCAACCTTGCCGACTCTGCGATCACGGTCGGGGTTATCCTTCTGTTGATCGCAGGAGTACTGGATGGACGACATGAACGTTCTCAGCGTTGAAATCGGCGAGACACTCGCTGGCGAACGCCTCGATCGGGCGGTGTCGGTTGTCACGGATCAGTCCAGAGTCGTGGCTGGACGCACCATCGACGCTGGCTGTGTCACCGTCAACGGACGGGTACAGCGTTCGAAGTCGTTCCGCCTGAGCACTGGCGACCTGCTGGTAATCGAGGTCGTTGTTACCCAACGAGAAGTTGCCCCAGCCATCGACGTTCCGATTCTGTACTTTGATGAAGCGCTGTTTCTAGTGGATAAGCCGGCAGGACTCCTTGTACACGCCAACACGTTGAGTGACCCGGCCCCGACGCTCGTCAGCACAGTCCTCGCCCTTGATCCACGAATCGCTAACGTTGGCGATGAGCCCTCGCTAAGGCCCGGCATTTATCAGCGACTCGACAAATCCACCTCTGGCGTTATGGGGGTGGCACGTACACCCGAAGCATTTAGCTCACTCAAGGAGCAGGTGAGTAGCCACGCCATGCGTCGTCACTACCGAGCCCTGGTGGAGGGTGAGGTAGACGAGGACGAAGGAGTAATCGACGCACCGCTTGGGCGTGATCATCGAAGTCGAACTCGAGTGGCCATTATTGCTGAGGGCCGGCATGCGCTCACCCGGTTTCGGGTGATCGAGCGGTTCGGTGCCTACACCTACGTCGAACTGGCGTTAGAGACCGGCAGGACCCATCAGATTCGGGTCCATATGAGTGCCATCGGCCACCCTTTGGTTGGCGATCAAGCCTACGGAGGGCGCAGTGCGTTGCTCAGGGATCGAGTCTTTTTGCACTCTCACGTCTTAGGATTGACTCACCCAAGCACTGGGGCACCGCTTGAGGTTGCAGCCCCACTGCCGGCTGCACTCGTGGCTGTACTTGAGGCGCTTGCCAAGAGCGTGTGATGCGTGGGTTCACATTCGAGTCAGTCTGGCGCGAGATTGACAGGACTTGAGAGAGCGAGTCCACGTCGCGATCCGGGATGGATGCTCGACGTTTAATGATCGAGCGCAAGATGTCCGGACACAACGGCGTTGGGTGTTTTGGTCGATGGCGTCTGCCTGCGGCGTTGATAACGCCACTAACCTAGGCATTACGCGTCGTGTGCACGGCAGCCGGCGACAGCGCGGTACGGTTTGTGCGTCGCTATGTTGGGGTCCACCAACGCATAGCCACCACGGCTACCCACCGGTGGCGTAGGGTCGATCCAGTCGTGTGGCTGCAAGTCTTGCTTCGCCCCCATGTTCATGGGCGTACCCGCAACCCAAGTACATGACGCACCCACGACCCACGTTCATTGGCTATCCTCGATGCGGTTAGCTCCAAGGGGCGTGGCCTTGTCGAGCCAGGCCGTCACTGCATTGTCGGCAGCTCTGTGTCTAAGCTGCTGAGGTTTTGAGCGCTGGGTGATCAGCTAATCTGCTCAGCGCTGAAGCCTCGAGTCGACGTGCCCTGCGTGGACCGATGCCGAGCATACGAGCTGTCGCCTCGAGCGATGCAGGACGATCGCCGTTGAGGCCGAAGCGAAGGGTGACGACGTCGCGTTCCAACTCGTCGAGCTCGGCCACCGCTTTGCGCAGCATCTCACGAGAGATTGAATCATCAATGTCATCCTCGAACGAGGTGTCCGGGCCAACCACGAGATCTCCAAGACTCGTCTCGCCCTCGGGGCCGACCGCTTGATCGAGGCTCGCCACGACGCGCGCGGCGTGGCGGACGTCGGCGAGTTGGGAGTGCGAGAGGTTGGATGCGATGGCGATCTCGTCCTCAGTTGGAGGACGACCAAGATCGGCAGCCAGTTCTCGCGAGACGTTGTCGACTCTGCGAGATCGTTCGGCGGCCTCCATCGGCAGCCGAATGGACTGGCCATGGTTGTGAACGGCTCGCTGGAGCGACTGACGCACCCACCAGGTGGCGTACGTCGAAAATTTGAACCCGCGTCTCCAGTCGAACTTCTCGACGGCGCGAATCAGCCCAAAGGTACCTTCTTGGATGAGGTCAGAAAGCTCGACCCCACGATCTTGATAACGACGAGCCCAGTGGACAACAAGCCGCAAGTTGGCAGCAACCATCTCGACCTTGGCATCCTCATCGCCATCGCGTACACGCTTGGCAAGCTCTACCTGTTCGGCTGAGGATGGAAGAGGATGTTTAGCCAGATCGTCTAGGAACAGACGAATCGAGTCCGCTCCAAGACCAGCAGCCGCGAGAGCCGTGTCGACTTCAGCCTGAGCGGAGCGCCGGCGGCCCTTTGCTTCCGTTGATGGGTTTGCGCTTTGCTTGTTAACCATTGTTATCTCTTCTCATTCATGTGTTGCCGTTTTCAAAACTTGTAGGAACTGTAGGGGGGTTGATAATCGCTCAACGTTCGTCGAACTCGCCCGGTGCCCTTCACGCAACCAGTGTATCAAAATTTGAACCTTTGGTCAATGCTGTACAGAAAAATTGGCACAAACGACCATCGGCATCGGAGATGCTTGCGGTTGAGCGAGAATCGAACATTCTTGCTCAACATTATAGCGAGGTATAACTGAACCGCCGCGTGGTTCGATGTCGGGTGGAGCTCCAACCGCGTCAGTAAGGTTTCGCCCTGTCTGGGGTTGGTTGGGCCAAAGTCCTTCGTGATGGTCGCAAGAGTCCTGTGTGCTGCGTGTGAGGATACGGGCTGTTGGTGGGTGCTGACTTCGTAACAGCTTCGACGTGTGAGAGAGGCAGGTGCCTGGGAACCTTGGGAAGATTGAAGATTGAGGTGCTGCAATGGCGACTCTTCGATGCCCGTAGACGTCGAACCGACAAGAGCCACGATGCCTTCAACGGAATATCGGGCTCTCAGCCCACGTTGTGGTATTCATAAGGTACCTGCGCTACCATCGTCTAGTAGCTGTTGACTCGGCTTTGAGCAATGGGCCTCTATTGGTTAGGCTTTGTTAGGCTGGGTTTTCATCGATAGTCCATCGGCCGTTCGGTTTGGGTGTGGCCGTCGATTGGAATGGCTTCGTCAGCGATTCGGTGGCCGGGCTGGTCTCAGGGTTGAGCTGGGTTGGGTTGTGCCTGACCACGTTGGCGTACGGTAAGGAGATTGTTATGGCTCGTTGGAAGTACAGATTCGGAATTCCTTTGGTTGGTGCTGCGGTCGCGCTCGGCGCGGCTTCGCTTACGCCGGCACTTACGAATGCCCAGACTCCACTTCTGCAGCCGATGTCGGCATCGCAGCTTGTTGCCGCGGTAATCGGTGCTGCTCCGGTCCAGTACAGTGGGCAGTTGCAGATCACGTCCAATATCCTTGGTTCAGATGCGTCGCTTCTCTCGAGTGTGGGTCAGGGCGTTGCCCTCCCGGAGGGGACGTCACAGGTCGTTGTCTATCGAGGCTCCGGACCAGATCTGAGACTACAGATGGTCGATGCACAGTCCGAGCGCGATCTCTACGTAACGAGTAATGGAGCGTGGTTGTGGAACTCCTCCACCTCTAGCGCGGACCACGTCACCTTCAGCCAACCCATGAGCAACACCTCCAGCGCCTTTGCGCAGAGTACCAACCCGACTGAGATCGCTGACGCGTTGGTCGGTCGGCTTGCACCCACGTCGCAGCTGGTCGTCGGTGCCAACACCTACGTCGCTGGTCATGCCGCTTACACGCTGACTCTGACTCCTCGACAATCAGGATCTTCCATCTCCTCGATTCGGGTCTTTATTGATGCTAAGAACTATCACGTTCTCAACGTCTCGGTGTACTCGGTCGACTCCTCAGCGCCGGTGTTGGCCATGGGCTATCAGTCGATTAGCTTTACGGATCCTTCGAGTGCGAACTTCTCATTTACCCCGCCGGTTGGGGCCTCGGTGAAGACGGTGACACAAAGCCAGCTTCAGACGATGTTTGACCCAATGAACGCAGGTAGTCTGTCCAAGCCGACCGTGTTCGGTGCTGGCTGGCAGAGCGTTGTGGAATTGCCCAAGGAAACATTCACCCAGATGACGAAGTCCATTGGGTCCAAGACCTTGGCGGAGCTCGAGACACCGGTCACGCTTGCAAATGGCAACACGGCCAACTTGATCCATACCGAACTGGTGAATCTGTTGGTGTTGCCGAATGGTTCCACCCTTGTGGGAGCCGTTGAGCCAGCTGTCTTAGAGACCGATGCGAATGCACTTGGGCTCTAACCCAGATTTTGCTCGGTGAGCCACGTCATTGAGGTCGAGGACCTTACGAAGCGTTTTGGGGGCCAGGTCGCCGTCGACGACGTAACCTTTTCGGTCGAGGAGGGCTCTGTCTTCGGCTTTCTCGGTCCCAATGGCGCCGGAAAGACCACCACCATTCGCATGGTTCTCGGACTGATCTATCCAGACTCGGGTTCCTTCTCGTTGCTTGGGGAACGCAAGGTTTCTCGTCTGCACCGTGTGTTGCCTCGTGTCGGATCCTTCATCGAAGGCCCCGGATACGTGCCGTACTTGAGTGCTCGTCAAAACCTCGATCGGTTCCTGGCGGCCGAGGGTGTTCGCCACGCGAAGCGGGGGCCCCTTATCGCCCATGCGCTTGAGGCCGTGGGCCTTGAGATGGTGGTTGATAAGCCTGTCGGGAAGTACTCTCTCGGGATGCGTCAACGTCTTGGCCTGGCTCAGGCGCTGCTTGGCGATCGTGATCTCTATATCCTTGATGAGCCGACTAATGGTCTTGACCCTAGCGGGATGCGCGAGGTTCGTCGCCTTATTGGCGAGCTTGCAGCTCTGGGTAAGACGATTTTTATCTCGACACATCTCTTGTCAGAGGCTGAGCAGATCTGTTCGCACGTGGCGTTCATGTCACAGGGTCGTCTAATCAAAGCTGGTGCGCTGGGGGAGCTCCGTAGCGATTACCCCCAACAATTACGCATTGTTGGTACGCCCCTTGAGCATATCGTCTCTCTGGCTGGCTCGTCTGCTACGATTGCGAAATCCGCGGTCCTGGTCGATCTAGACCCTAGTGATGCGCCTCGTCTCCTTGCGTCGCTGGTCGGCGAGGGCGTTGAGGTCATGGAGTTCTCCTGGATGACTCCGAGTCTGGAGGAGATCTTCATTGCTGAAGTTGGGGAGGGCTTTGATGTTCGCTGAGGAGCTCAAGCGGGTCTTTCGTCGCCCTCGCAACATTATCATTCTGGGCCTCATTGCACTCGTCCCGATCCTACTTGGGGTGGTGGTGAGGTTTGCCAGCCATGGTGGTCCACGAGGCGGCGGTCCAGCATTTTTCGCTGAGATCACCCAGAATGCCGTGTTCTTGCCGCTCGCAGCCCTTGCCTCGATGGAGACCCTGATCCTTCCACTTGCTGCCACAATCATCGCGGGGGATTCGGTCGCTGGTGATGCGGCCAATGGTTCGTTGCGTTACTTGCTGGTCCGTCGAGTTCCACGATCCAGGATCATTCATGCAAAGATGGTCGCGGCCCTTGTCTACACGTTGGCATTGGGCCTCGTGATCGCCATCGTGGGATTGGTGGCAGGTGCCATACTCTTCCCCCACCATCAGGTGGTTACCCTCTCGGGCTTAACGATCTCGTTTGTTCATGGCGTGCTCGAGGCGCTGCTGGCCGCCCTGGTCGTTGGGGCATCGATATTTTCTGTGACCATGGTTGGGATTGCGGTATCAACTTTTACGTCGTCGTCATTGGCGGCAACATCGATTGCGGTGACCGTCGCGATTGCCTCGGAAGTTCTCGATGCCATACCTCAACTCGACAAGATTCGTCCGATCTTGCTATCGAACTATTGGTCGGCGTTCATCAATATCTTTCGGTCGCCGATCCTGGCTGGGCCGATCTATAAAGACTTGTTAGAGCAGCTCGGATGGATGGCAGTGTTCTATCTCTTGGCCGTCTTTAACTTTTCGCAGCGTGACATTACCGCGTAGGGAGCAGATCCGCCGATTGACGAGCTCGAAACCCAACGATTGACGAAGTAGTCGCCTTGGGGTCCCGACGTCGATTGGGCTAGGATAGTCCTATTGAGAGGAGGTTGCTATGAGCAGCATCATCAAGGTAGTCCTAGGGGTGCTAGGGGTGATCATTGCATTTGCCTTGATCTCCTTTGTCCTGAAGTTGATCTCGACGATCTCCACCATCGTGATCGTGGTGGTCGTCATTGCCGTGGTGGTAGGCCTAGTGCGTCGTGGGCGGTCAAAGCACAAGAAGGACGCCAGCGCCTAAGGACACGCCCAAGAGCGAGCATTTCCCGCTAGCGCAGATAGGCGGCGCGGACCATAGTCGTTTTTCGTTCATGGGTTGTCCGGTCGTCATGGCTGGGCGTGGCATGATCAGGTAGGCTCTCGGGTTGCTGACGCGTGTGGCTGCTGGGTAGCGGCGCTCGGAGCAACTTGCCAGGTAGCCGCCACTTCGGGACCCGGCCTCGAATCCCAGCGTGTTGTCGTCGAGGCGTTGTTGCGCAGAATGAGGTGCAAAGGACGCAGCTATTATGCCGCAT
This sequence comes from Ferrimicrobium sp., assembly GCA_022690815.1. NCBI lineage: Bacteria > Bacillati > Actinomycetota > Acidimicrobiia > Acidimicrobiales > Acidimicrobiaceae > Ferrimicrobium > Ferrimicrobium sp. The sequence goes on along the minus strand of JALCZJ010000020.1, from coordinate 10,655 downwards.
GCTTTCGGTCTACGGCCGGCGCCTGGTCTGTTGTCGTTGCCAAAGTCAACACACGAATCAATCCTCAGCGCCGATACGCGTACGCCGGTAGTAATGCATTGCTCGGGGCCTCTAGCCCATCGAGGCAGACATTGGCGAGGCCTTAAGGGGTGGGGTGGAGTGGCCGTGATGTTGTTGGCGAGCTGTCAGACTCGGTAGGGTATAGAGTATCACGGTAGCGAGACGATCACCTTGACGGTACTGGCGATGCAATGATATGTCAAGCAGTCATGGGGTCTTAATCTAAGTCTGCGGTCGGCCCTGATAAAGGAGTAGAGATGGCGATCAGTACAGAGGAACAGCGAGTACTAGCCGGTGTAGCTACCGGACTTTTGATTGGTGGCGAATGGAGGCACGCACGATCTGGAAAGGAGCTCGACGTTGAGGATCCTGCCACCGGAGAGGTTCTCGTCAGTGTTGCAGATGGCGGTACGGATGATGCGCTCGACGCTCTTGATGCTGCGGTGCATGCCCAGGCGAGCTGGGCGGCCACAGCGCCACGTTATCGCGCAGAGATACTTCGCTCCGCATTTGAGGCCATCATGGCCAAGCAGGATGACCTTGCCCTTTTGATGACGCTTGAGATGGGTAAGCCGTTGGCAGAGTCCAAGGGTGAGGTGGCCTATGCGGCCGAGTTTTTCCGCTGGTTCTCAGAAGAAGCGGTTCGGGTGAAGGGTGAGTACTACCGGTCTCCTGACGGCCTAACGAAGGTGTTGACATCGCGATCACCCGTAGGGCCAAGTTACATGATCACACCGTGGAACTTTCCACTGGCAATGGGTACCCGCAAGATTGGTCCAGCGCTGGCGGCTGGCTGCACCGTGATTCTCAAGCCAGCCGAGCAGACGCCATTGTGCTCGCTCGCCCTTGGCCAGATCTTGCTTGAGGCAGGGTTGCCTGCGGGGGTGCTCAACATCGTCAATACCTCCCAACCAGGAGAGGTGACCGACCGATTGATCGACGATCATCGGCTGCGTAAGCTCTCGTTCACTGGATCGACTGAGGTCGGCAAGATGTTGATGCGAAAGGCGTCTTCTAACCTCCTTCGCCTTTCGATGGAGCTCGGTGGCAATGCGCCGCTGATCGTCTTCTCGGACGCTGACCTTGATAAGGCCATACCGGGTGCAATTTTCGCAAAGATGCGCAACGGGGGCGAGGCCTGTACCAGCGCGAACCGCATCCTCGTCCACAAGGATTTGGCCCAGGCATTCTCTGAGCGTCTGGCTGAGGAGCTGTCGAAGATGAAGGTCGCTCGTGGCACAACCCCAGGCGCCCAGGTTGGTCCACTGATCGACCAAGATGCCCTCGTAAAGGTGGCCGGCCTGCTTGATGATGCTACGGCGCTCGGTGGCAGGGTGTTGACTGGTGGTAGTCGTGTGGGCGATCACGGGTATTTCTATGCACCGACGGTGCTCGCGGGGGTCCCTCGGAATGCGCGTATATTCCGTGAGGAGATCTTTGGTCCGGTCGCGCCAATTTATGCGTTTGATGATGATGACGAGGCGTACGCCGTAGCAAACGATACGAACTATGGCCTGGTCTCGTACATCTTCACGGAGTCGTTTAAGCGTGTCCATCAGGCCATCGATGCCCTGCAGTCTGGTATGGTCGGCGTGAATCAGGGACTTGTCTCGAACGCGGCGGCGCCCTTTGGTGGGGTCAAACACTCGGGATTTGGCCGTGAAGGTGGCTTTGAGGGTATCAACGAGTATCTCGACGTCAAGTATGCGGCGCTCAATTTGAGCTAGTCTCGGTCGAGTGGACATCCCAAGTTGAAGAGTTGGACTGAGCGTTCGTCTATAGCGCATCGGGGTGCTGGTGTAGGGTAGTCGCTGCCAGACATCAGGAGCCCCAACCTGGTGTTGTGGGCGCTGGTAGCGCCCGATCGAACAGGTAGCTGTCGCCACGACGAAGCCTTCGATGTCACGAAGGGGCTGATGCGCGATACGCTTCAATCGAGGAGGTACTTCGAACGCGTTGCACTGCTCGCAGGTGTGTCGTGTTTGTCGGTTCTGCCATGGGTGAGGGTGGCTGAAACTGAGAAAAATGCCTAGCTTCGGGACTAATCAGTTGCCAAGTCGAGTTGTTCCTACTAGTCCTATAGAGGAGGTAATAGTGTTTCCATACGATCTTGAGATGAAGCGTCTTGATGGTACCCCGGAGTCTTTGGGTCAGCATCGAGGTGACGTGTTGCTTCTCGTCAATGTTGCCTCAAAGTGTGGTCTTACTCCACAGTATGAAGGCTTGGTAGCGCTCCATCGCAAATATCAAGATCAAGGATTCAGTGTTCTTGGCTTCCCATGCAACCAGTTTGGTGAGCAAGAACCAGGGTCGGCTGAAGAGATCGCCACCTTCTGCTCTACCACCTACGGTGTCGATTTCCCGTTGTTTGAAAAGCTCGAGGTTAATGGAGACGGTCGCCATCCTCTCTATCAGGAGCTGACGAAGGTCTCCGATGGCGAAGGAGAGGCTGGAGATATTCAATGGAACTTTGAGAAGTTTCTCGTATCTCGTGACGGCGCTACGATCACCCGCTTTCGACCGTTGGTGACCCCGGAGGATCCGGCGCTGGTCGGTGCCATCGAGGACATGCTCTCTCAGTAGTTGGCCCGGTCTCTACGGGCTTCGCTAGGTAAGGGTTCTCGGCGAGGGCCCGTAGGCGACCGGGCGTGTGACCTCACAGGTTCGATGGTGGCGTCTCTGTAACGGGTCACCGTGCTGTCGGTTCTGGGCCAAGGGGTGGTCGCGCTTCCGTGGCGCAGTTTATTGGCAGGTCACGAGCTAGACCCTCAACGAGGGGTGTTTCCGGATCGCGACAAGGTACTTAGTCTGACTGGTGAACCATGCCAGGTGTACGTAGGCTCCTGGTGACCATCTGCGGGTCGAGCGGTGTGTTTCGTGTGAGCAGCCGGGCACCTCGAACGTACATGCCCCTCGATGTCAGCGATATTGGATCGAGTAGGAGCGCACGGATTGAATACATCTGCTCGGCGACCGCGACCAGTCTGGTAACCAGTGAGATAAGGAGCGTTCGGTCGGTGGGTGGTAGCTTTGCATATCCGTCAGTGATGGTGATACCGGGTATCGCGTCGATGAAGTCAAGCACATCATCGTCAGTCTGGGGCAGGGCATGCACCGTCGCAGCGCCAAAGAGATCGAACGCTACGCCGGAGAGACTTCCGCGTAGGAATGGTCCAAACCGTCCGTCGTGGATGAGCTCGATCCGAAAGAGCGCCGTGCGTCCTTCGATCTCTTCGCGCCGAACCCCTGGGGCCGGAGTGACTGGGAAGCCGAGTTCTTCAACCATCGCCTTTGCCTCTTCACCCGCGATCAGATGACGGTCGGTGTCCTCGTGGACAGCGAGACTGTCCGGCATTGGGAGTATATCAAGGGTCAGTGGATCTCCGATGGGGCGAGCTGTCCATCGTGCATATTCTGCCATTCGTCCAAGTACCATCGCCGCGCTTTCAGGGAATGAGTAGGACGGGATGCGATGTCCGTAGCCAGACAAGGCATCTGGAACACCAGGCAATGCAAGGAAATTGGCCAGCACTGGTTTGCTGGTTTGTTCGGCGCTAGCTTGAGCGATCGCATCGGCAACTTGTGCGGCGGCGTCGAGAGCAGGGTTGGGGCTCCCGCTGAGGCCGCGCGCGGTTGGCGGCGCCAGGGTTCGTGGTTCTTCCGTGCTTCCGACGACCGTCGGGATATAACAGACGATGACGGCGTCGACCCCTGGATCGTCAAGGACCGCGCGAAGACAGTTCCCCCACTGCTCGGGTGGCGCCGAAGGAAGTAGCTCGATGGGGTTCGTCCCCTCAGCCATCGTTGCAGAGGTTGTTAGCGTCGCCAGCTCGAGGCCGGCGGGTCCGAGCGCGTCAGCCACTAAGGGTCCGGTGCCTCCCGTGTTTGTCAAGATCGCAACGCGGTTGCCAAGAGGGAGCGGTTGATCGAGGATTGCCCGAGCCAGCTGGATGAGTTGTTCCAAGGTGTCGAGGCGAACAACACCGGTTTGGTGCATGAGCGCTTCGACGGCGCGATCGTCGTCGAGCTCCCCGAATGCGAGGGGGCCACTCGCTTCGCGTCGTCGGCGAGACTTCACGGCAAGAACCGGCTTGTTGCGCGAGACACGTCGAGCGATGCGGGCGAAGCTTCGTGGATTGCCAAAGCCCTCCATGTAGAGGAGAACGACCTTGGTGATCGCGTCATCCTCCCAGTAAGCAAGCAGGTCATTGCCGGAGATGTCTGCTTTGTTGCCGGAGCTAACGAAGCCAGAGACTCCAATCTCGGCGCGTTGAAGCTCGGCAAGAATTGCTAGTGACAAGGGTCCGGATTGAGCGTGCACTCCGGCTCCGCCGTGACCGATGTTGATCGGCGCAAGCGTCGCCTGAAGTCCGAGGGCAGGCGTTGCAAGCCCCATCGAGTTCGGGCCGATCACTCTGACACCGTTGCGACGGGCTAGTGCCACCAGTTGACGCTCAGCCTCGGCGCCTTCTCGGGAGGTATCCGAGAAGCCAGCGGAGATGATCACGACGCCCTTGGCGCTGATGGTAATGGCCTCCTCTAAGACGCTGGGGACCTCGGAGGCGTTTACCGCGATGATGACGAGGTCGACTGGCTCTGGCAACGACGATAGCGTTGGGTAGGCACGGACGCCGCGGATTGCGGCTGCCTCGCTGTTGACCGGATAGATGGTGCCGGAAAAGTTACCGGCGAGGAGGTTGGCGAAGACGAGATCACCGACGCTGCCAGCAACGCGACTTGCACCAACAAGCGCCACCGACGACGGCCGCAAGATGGCCTCGATCGATCGTGCGGTAGCACGGTGCTCACGGGCGGCCATCGCTGCACGCGACTGTTGGGTTGGGGTCAGGTCGAAGCGAACTTGCACGACCCCCTCCTCTTGGTGGCGAATCAATTGGTAGCCGGCATCACGAAACACTTTGAGCATGCGGGTATTGTCCGCCAAGGTGTCGGCGACAAAGCGCGTGATACCATTGGTCTTCGCAAAGGCGGCCAGCTGTTCGAGCATGATGGAGCCCAGCCCTCGTCCTTGGTGCGCGTCGTCGACCAAGAATGCGACCTCCGCGACCGGGTTCCCTGGGATGCGATCGTATCGTGCAACAGCAATCAGGTGGCCACGATACTCCGCCACAAACGCCATTCGATCTTGATAGTCGACGTTGACAAAGCGCTTGAGCATAGCTTCGCTGAGTTGGGGCATTGGTGTGAAGAAGCGGTAATACACCGTGGCAGGCGAGAGCCGTGCGTGGAGTTCAAGGATGCCGTCAGCGTCGCTTGGCGCAATCGGACGGAGGTGGACGGTGCGACCGTCAGAGAGGATCGTGTCCGATTCCCAGTTGGTAGGGTAACGGTCTGTTGGCATCAGCGCCCCACCGCTTGGGTCGTATTCGGGGTCATGCCGCGAGCACGGTCGACCATATCGGCCAAGGTGTACGAGCGCAGGTGCTCGCGCATGTGGTTGCCAACCTGGGCCCAGACGTCACGGAGAACGCACTGGCCCTCGTGGTCGCAAGCACCATTTTCGTGTGGTGCTCCAAAGTCTCCCATGGTCAGTGGACCATCGACCGCAGCGACGATTTGGGCCAGGGTGATCTGTGACGGATCTCGTGAGAGGACATAGCCGCCGCTCGCTCCTCGGCGCGATAGCACCAGGCCCGCACCCTTGAGTGTCAAGAGAATCTGTTCCAAGTAGGGCTGTGGTAACCCGGTGCGTCGAGAGAGCTCGGCTACCGAGGTCGGTCGGTCAGAACCTTGGTGTAGGGCAAGCGAGAGCAGCGCCCTCGATGCGTAGTCTCCGCGCGTTGACACCTTCACCATTGTCAGCGTAGCCGGTTCCTGGAATCGATAACCTGACAGCCCCCATGCTAAAGTAGGTTAGCCTTGTGCGTGAGAGAGGATTCATGGGCACAACACTGGATGCGATTAGTCCAACGGACACATTTGTGCTACCTGACTACACTGCACCTGGTCTTGCCACCCTGATGCCCACGGTGGTCGATGTCGTGCGCGGTAGGAACGATGCCGCGAGTGCGTTCTTCGGTGCAAGTCTTGGCGGGGTTGACCGCGTGGTGGTGCTTGCGCTCGACGGTTTGGGATTCTTCCAGCTTGAACCACGGCTTGGCGAGTTGAGGAACTTGCGACGTGGCGTTGTACAGCGTGGCTACTCTGTGGGACCGACCACCACGGCGACCGCACTAACGTCGTTGACCACCGGGGCGACACCAGCCGAGCATGGCGTGCTTGGGTATCGAGTCCGGCTTGGAACCCATGCGATCTTAAACACCCTGCGATGGAGTTCATCGGCCTATGATGTTGCGCCACCGTTGCCGATGGATTTTCAACCAGTTCCTCCCTTCTGTGGCGAGACTCCGGTGGTGGTGACCAAGTATCTGTTCGCGAAGACGGGTTTTACGCAGGTGCATTTGCGCGGTGGCCGACTTAGATATTGGCATACGATGTCCAGCCTCGTGTCGAAGGTGCTTGGGAGCATTGCTGACGGAGAGAAGCTTATCTTTGCTTACTATGACGGTATCGATACGGTTGCCCACGAGTTTGGTCTCGGTGAGCCGTACGAGCGTGAGCTGCGGATGGTTGATGTCTTTGTAGGAATGTTGCTCGATGAGCTACCTGCCGGGACGGCTTTAATCATCACCTCCGATCACGGCCAGGTAGAGATCCCTTCGTCTCCTCTACGGATCGATGAGAATGTGATGGCGCTGGTCAAGTCGTTGTCGGGTGAGGGCCGTTTCCGATGGCTGCATTGTCACCCGGGTGCGACTGAACGAGTCGCTGAGATGGCGTCGGCCTATTATTGCGATGTCGCGAAGGTCATGGTGCGATCCGAGGTCTTGGCGCAGGGGATCTTTGGGGGAACGCCGACTCGGGGGGTCCAGGCGCGCGTTGGGGATGTGGCGCTGATCCCGACCGAGCCAGTCAGCTTCTTTGATCCTGACGACACTGGTGCGCTCCAACTCGTCTGTCGACACGGCGGTTTAACCGCTGCTGAGATGATCATTCCAATCCTCACCTTTGTCAGGTAGGCTGTCAATACAGGTCGCGTGCCACTATCGTGCATGCTGGCACCCCAGATCGAAAGGATACAGATGTCAGAGGTACATGACGGATCGCAAGTGCTGTCTTCCGATGGTGGAGCCGAAGCAGATGACCAGGAGACACGCTCCGAGCTGGTGATGTCGCCGGCCAAGGTGCTACGGATCGGTTCCATGATTCGTGCGCTCCTCGAGGAGGTCAAGTCAGCTCCTCTCGATGTCAATTCGCGCACTCGCCTTGCTGAAATCTACGACACCTCCGTCGCTGAGTTAGGTGGCGTGATGTCGGAGGACTTAACTGAAGAGCTACGCGGATTCGCACCAGCTTTCCACGGTGGAGAGGTGCCCTCGGAGGCCGAGCTGCGGATTGCCCAGGCACAGCTGGTCGGTTGGCTCGAGGGTCTCTTCCACGGCATCCAGGCGACACTGATGGCCCAACAGATGGACTCGCGGACCCAACTTCAGGAGCTTCGAAACCGTGGGTTGCCGCAGGCCACCCAGCAACCGGGCAACTATCTGTGACAACAGCGCTCAACGCGGTCGTCATCGCCATCGGCAGTGATCACGCGGGTTACGGACTCAGGAGGCGAGTCAGTGACGATCTGGCGGATCAAGGTGCCGTGGTGCTGGATTTTGGGACCGGCTCTCACGATCCAGTCGACTACCCGTTGTTTTGTGAGCCTGTCGCCCAAGCTGTTGCCAGAGGGGCAGCGGACGTAGGGGTGGTGATCGATGAATCGGGACATGGTGGGCTGATTGTGGCCAACAAGGTGCCGGGGGTGCGTGCCATACTGTGTGTTGATGAGGCCTCGGCTAGGATCGGGCGTGCTCGCCTTGATGCCAATGTGGCGGTGCTTGGAGCCCTGCTCGTCGACGATGATGAGGGCCTAAGTATCATTAATGCGTTCTTGCGAGCGAGCTTTGACGGCGGAGCCTACGCCCGGCACGTTGCGCAGATCGCTCAGGTGGAGAAGGGAGTATCGTTCATTCCTCATGTCGTTGCCTAGACCCTCTCGTCCTACTGTTGTCGTCGCTAGCATCGGCGCGGCCGTTGTTTTGGTTGCTGCGCTCTTGATCGCGAACGGCAACAGCGTGGTAGCGTCGCGATCGACGGTGCCAACTGCGACCACAGTGCCTGGATCACCCTCCGAGACTGTGCCACCGTTTCCGAGTGAGACCCAAACCCGTGGTTCCACCATCCGTGGTGTTGGCGAGTACTCCACGACCGTGACGGAGGAGGGTCGAGTCCTTTGCATACCGTCCACTGGCGCCTGCAGTACCCGTAGCTATCTCTTGCATGTCTACTACCCGTCAACGGCCGTCACTTCGGGGACACCCGCGCTCAACGGTGCGCCAGCAACCACCGATGCTCCGTATCCCCTGATCGTGTTTGCGGCTGGTTTTGACGTGGATCCGTCGAACTATCTTCCGCTGATCAGCGGTTGGGTGCGCAAAGGCTACGTGGTTGCCGCTCCTCGATTCCCACTCTCGTCAGCCTGGGCGATCAGCCACTACGGCGTCAACTTGGCCAATACCGAGCTCTCCGACGAGTTTGAGTCCGACATGTTGAATCAGCCTGGTGACATGCGTGCTGCGATCGCTGATGTGGGTTTGCTCAATAGTAACCCCTCGACTCCGATCTCAACGCTGGTCAATATGAATGAGATCGCGGCAGCAGGACAAAGCGATGGAGGGGATACCACACTCGCCTTCACCGACAACACCTGTTGTCGAGATAGTGCCGTGAAGGCAGCCATCGTCCTCTCGGGTGCCGAGTTCTCCCCCTATGGTGGCCAGTACTTCCCCTCGCCTCCGATGCCGTTGATGGTGGTCCAGGGCACCGCTGACACCGTGAACCCACCCCAGCTCTCAACCACGATCTACGACCAGGCACCTAGCCCAAAGATCTATCTCCAGCTGCTCGGGGCGGATCATCTTGAGGCGTACACGCAGACGAACGCCTACGAGACCTCGGTGTTGCGAACATCGCTGGCCTTCCTCGCCACTTATTTGCAGGGATCGCCGGCCTCGGCGACGCATGTAGCATCGGTGGGCAACGTTTCTGGGGTCTCTACTGAACAGGCTGATCTATCGTGAACAACCCGTGGATGATAGGGGAGGTGGCGACCTATGAGCCTGGGTCCCTCAACGTGGTAATCAAGGATCTGCTCGATATCGAGGGTTCGGTGACGTCATGTGGTTCTCGCCTCGTCGCACACCGAGCTCAGCCTGCGCTTCGCGACAGCTCGGCTGTCGCTCGTCTTAGAGCCAGTGGAGCACACGTACGCGGGAAGGCCAATCTGGTCGAGTTCGCCTTTGGAACTCATGGCGTCAATCCTTGGTTTGGCACGCCGACGAACCCCTGCTCGATCGACTTAATCCCGGGTGGTTCCTCCTCAGGGTCAGCGGTCGCTGTCGCGTTGGGGGAGGCGGAGGTCGGTATCGGGACCGATACTGGAGGCTCGATACGCATCCCTGCCGCCTGTTGTGGGGTCTTTGGATTGAAGCCCACGCATGGCGTCATCGACGACCAAGGGTGCGCCCCCCTTGCTCCGAGCCTCGACACGATCGGCGTGCTCGCGAACAATTTAGGTGATCTCGAGGCTGGATTTCGAGGCATTGGTGGTGTACTCGAGGGTCAGCAAGCAACCTGGATCGCGCAGGTGCCATCGGGAGATTCCCGTTTTGATGCGGTGGTCGGCGAGATTTTGGCTCGTATCGAGCTGTCTGTCGAGACGCTGCCCTGCTCAGATATCGACCGTTTATTCCATGACGGGACAACGGTGTTATTGTTTGAGGCCTTGATGCAGCTGGGCGGTTACCTCGATGAGGCACATCGTCTCGATCCTCGCGGAGTTACTCGTTTACGCTCAGCCAGTGAGATTAGTGGTGATTCCTATCGCGGTTCCTGTGAACGCAGGGCGGTGGCCCGCGAAGAATGGCTTGCGCTTTTGGATATGGGGGAGGGGATACTTGCGTTGCCGACGATTGCCGGTGGCGTTCCACGCCGAGGTGCCTTCGATGTCGGTTCCTTGAATCGACTGACGTTGCCGTTTAACTACCTCGGCTTTCCTGCCTTGACGATCCCAGTTAACGCTGGACCACCTGGCCTTCAGGGCCAAGGTTCTGGTGGCCAGGTTCCTTTTGCGCTACAGCTCGTGGCTGTGGATCGACGCGAGGCCCAGCTCCTGCAGGTAGCCGCTGAGATCGACGCTGTTCTTGGGTCTTAGTCGCGATGAACGAGCGTACACCGCAGATGCAGGTCATGCTTGTGCTATCCTTTGTGCGTCTGGAGAATCAGGCGCCAATTACTTCGAGAGCCACGACGATCCAACGGTTCAGGTAAAGCGACTGGGCAAGCGGATTGAAGCTCTCGGGTTTGACGTCACCGTAACCGAGCGGGTCGCCTAGTGTCCCTTATCAAAGTGTCGCTGTGAAACGGGAATTTTCAATATTTGGCCCTTGTTGAACCCATTGTACATCTACTCTCTTGGGGCAAGAGGCAATGACAGTGGCCAAGCAGATATCCAAAGCAACCCAAGCGGC